>DQYP01000074.1 GCA_011043375.1 Thermotogaceae bacterium
AATGATTACCTCAGGAAATTATTGTTGACATATTCCGAAAAATACGGTGGACCAATATTCCTCACGGAAACAAGTATAAACGGTGGCGTGGAAATGCAAAAGAAATGGTGGTATGAGTCTACCAAATTGATGAAGGAATTGGTGAATAAGGGGTTAGACATTAAGGGGTACACTTGGTTTCCAGCTATCGACCTTATAAATTGGGACTATAGATATGGCAACGAACCAGTGGAAAAATATATTGAATCGATGGGATTCATAAAGCTGGGTATGAACGCTTCGAAAAAGATGGTGAGGAAACCTACTGAATTGGCTGAAAACATGAAGAAAACTTTAGCTAAATGGAGCTTACATCATGGAAACGGTAGTAACTAAAAACAGAAACCGGGATAAAGTTATTCTAAATTCTGCCCCAATGGAAGGTATCAAAATAGACGGCTTTATGGGTGAGTATCTACAAAGAGCTGTGGATATTACTATACCTTCTCAATATGAAATGCTGGAACAGACCGGAAGGATAGACAACTTCAGAGTCTGTTCGGGCAAAAGTGGTAAGCACAAAGGTTATATTTTCAACGATTCAGATGTTTATAAATGGCTGGAAGCTGCCTCATATGCAATGTTGTTTTCCAAAAATAACCGCTTGAAGGGGCTTCTTTCTAAACTAGTAGATGAAATTGCTGCGGCACAGAGTCCTGATGGTTACATAAACACTTTCTATTGTGGAAAGGAAAGTGAAAGATGGTCAAACTTAGCAGCGAATCATGAGATGTATTGTCTTGGGCACTTAATAAGTGCTGGAATCACTAATTATAGAGCTACTGGGAAGAAGAAGCTCTTTCATGTGGCTTTGAAAGCCGCGAAGCATTTGGTTAAAATGTTTGGAGCAAAAGAAAGCCCAGCTACCCCGGGCCATCCGGCTATAGAAATGGCACTTGTTGAACTTTATAGAGAAACGGAAGATAAAAGGTATCTTGATTTAGCTGTTAAGCTGATTGAACGTAGAGGGAAAGGAGCTCTTGGAGGTTCTGAATACCTGATAGACCACAAATCTTTTGTGGAACTCAGAGAGGTTACCGGGCATGCTGTCAGGATGCTTTATCTTTGCAGCGGTGCTGCTGATGTTTATTCTGAACTAGGTAATGAATCTTTGCTTAAAACATTGGAATTGTTATGGGACAACATGACTGGCAGAAAGATATCGGTAACCGGTGGAGTGGGAGCAAGGCATGAAGGAGAAGCATTTGGAGAAGATTTTGAGCTTTTTAGCCACACTGCGTATAACGAAACATGCGCTGCTATTGCCAGCTTTATGTGGAATTGGAGAATGTTTTTAATTTCAGGTAATTCGAAGTACGTTGATTTGATGGAAAAAACCCTTTACAACGCTATATTAGTGGGAATATCCTTTGATGGTAAGAGGTACTTTTATGACAATCCACTGGAAAATAGAGGAGATCATAGAAGGCAAGAATGGTTCGATTGCGCTTGTTGTCCAACGAATATCATAAGGATCCTTACCTCCTTTCCTGGCTATATTTACAGTATATCTGAGAAGGACATATGGGTAAACTTCTTTGAAAATGGTGAAGCAATTTTGCCTTTTGGAGAATCTTTCGTAAAGATATCTCAGATAACGAACTATCCGTGGAGTGGAAAAGTCAATTTTGAAGTGGAAACAGAGATAGAAAAAGCTTTTAGCATATACTTAAGAATTCCAGAATGGGCGAAAGAGGGATTCACCATCACAGTAAACAGTGAAGAGATAGAACCAGTTATTGAAAAAGGTTACGCGAGGATAAAGGGAGTTTGGAAAGGAAAGAGATATATTGAAATGGACCTTATGATGAAAATAAATCCAATTGTTGCGAATCCCTTGGTTAGGGAAAATGTTGGTAAGATTGCCATTACATTTGGCCCAATTGTATACTGTGCTGAAGGAAATGACAATCTCGGTGTTGCTGATATATGGAATCTTTTTGTGAACAGAAGGGAAGGTCCTAAAATTGAATACATTCCAAATCTTTTTGGTGGTATAAACGTGATAAAAGGAAAAGGCAAAGCATTAAAAACAGAGAATTGGGATAAAAAGCTTTACAAATCGTATGAAAAAAATGAGTATATAGAAACTTCTTACAAACTGATCCCTTATTTTTTGTGGGCAAATAGAGATGAATCACCCATGTGTATTTGGTTGAACTCGTTTTAACAGGAGGAATACAATGCAGGAATTGAACTTAAATGGAAAATGGAATTTTGCACTTCTAAAAGAGATTCCAGAAGATATAGAAAGTATCAAACCGGATCTAGAAATAGACGTGCCAGCATGTGTTGAACAATTTTATCCTCAGGTAACGAAGGAACAATTTTATTTTTTCTACGAAAAGGAGTTTTATTTTGATCCTAAACCTGGCAAACGCTATTTTATAGCTTTTGGAGCCGTTGATTATCTGTGCAAGGTATTCTTTAATGGGGTTTACCTCGGCGAAAATGAAGGAGGTTTCTTGCCCTTTGAATTTGAAGTTACCGACATCCTCAAATCTTTAAATAAAATACAGGTTTTGGTATTTGATCCAATAAGCTGCGAGGTAATCGATTTTCGGGAAATCCCACATGGTAAACAAAATGGGGACCCGAATTGGTATACAAATATCTCAGGAATATGGCAAGGAGTTGTACTAAAAGAAAAGCCTGAGGTTTTTATAAGTTCACTGAAAATCAGAACATCTTTTTTAAGAAAGACCCTAAGCATTGATTTTGAAACTACAAATAGCTTCGATAGAGGTTCAATTATCCTTAAAAAGGGAAAAGACATGATTTTTTCTAGTGAAATAGATAAGGCTGGATCGTTTGACTTAGAGATTAAGAACATTCTTCCATGGTCACCGGATTCTCCTATACTTTACGATCTCGAGATCAGAATTGAAAAAGATAGTGAGCTCTTCGTTGAAAAAAGAAAGATAGGATTTAGAGATTTTGAAACAAAAAACGGGAAACTTCTTCTCAATGGAGAGGATTTCTACATGTTAGCGGTTCTTGATCAGGATTTCTATCCTGAGAAGCTTTATACTCTTCCATCAAGGGAGTATCTTGAAAATAGTTTCAAAAAACTGAAAACCATGGGAATAAATACCTTACGATGTCATGTAAAAGTTCCCGATCCTATTTATATGGAATTAGCAGACAAAATTGGTTTGATTGTATGGCAAGATAGTCCTTATTTCGATAAGTTTTCCGAGAAAGCAGCAAATAGACTCATCCAAACGATTAAAGGAACATTGGATAGAGATACGCATCATCCCTCTCTCTGCATTTATTCGATAATAAATGAGTCCTGGGGAATTGATGAAAGCGATGAGGATCAAATAAATTGGCTTGAGAAAACTTTTGACGAACTCAAAATACTTTATCCAGGCATTGTTTTTGTTGACAATTCTGCATGTATTGGTAATTATCACGTGAAGACAGATATAAATGACTACCATTTTTATATCAATGCTATAGATAGGATAGATTACTGGAACTGGCTGATCGACTTATTTGTATCCAAACCTGATTCCACATTTTTAAAGGGCCATGAAAAAAAAGCCAACGGTAAGCCTTTGATAGTTTCTGAATTTGGTAACTGGACTGTTCCACCCGAAAAATGGTTAAAAAAGACACCTGAGCCGTACTGGTTTAAATATGCTTTCAACGGCCTTCAGATGACTAAGCCAATGGGGGCTTTAGAAAGATTTAAAAAGAGCAGTCTCGCGAAAGAATTTAGTCTTGAAGCATTTTTCCGTATTTCGGTTGAGAATCAGCTTGAAAATCTGCGTCTGGAAATCAACAAAATGAAAAGCCATAGAGAGATCAGAGGATTTGTAATAACAGAATTGGCGGATACCTTTTGGGAGTGTAATGGCTTGCTTGATTTTGACCGCAATTATAAATTTGATCCTTTTATAATGAAAAAGATTCTGACAAATGATGTTTTCATACCAAATCTTTCAAAGTATGCAATCTGGCGAGGAGAAGAAATATTGTTGACCCTTTTCTTGCTGAAGGATATACCTGAAGGAGTGCTTACAGTAACAAGCAATCAAGAAACCATCTTACGAAAATCTATAAAAGGCGAAGCTGATGAAACAGTATCTTTTGAATTTAATACCTCGGATTTGGGAGAAGGAATGCACAAGATAAATGTTCAGGTTGAAATTATGGATGAGATAATAATTTCTGATTTACCATTGTTAATATCTGAAAGATCAAAGCAAGAGATTAGAATAGTTCATTCAATGGATGAGAATTTTTTGAGCGCTGCCAAAAACGGGGAGTTAATTGTTGTTGCGCCCGAAAAACCAGGAACAGTTATAAATTTTGAAAATTACAATGCTAAGATTGTGCAGAAAGATGGTTTTCTTACAGGAGATTGGGTTTCCTCGATCTCATGGTTGGTGAAAGATTTTGATGTTATTGCTCCCCATCATACGTTCAACCAGGCTCATCAAAGCCTGCTTAAGAATAGACCTTTAATCAAAAGTAGTGGTTTCGTTAGAAGGCTTTCTGGTGTAACCTACGGTTGGTTTAGTAATTTCCATAGTTATATAGATCTTATAGAAATTGGTAAGGGAAAGATAATAGTTACAACTTTGAATGTAGACACAGAAACACCTGCCGGGAATCTTCTGCTGAAGGAATTTATCAGGAACTATTAAAAATCTTTTGGGATGCAAAATGAAATACATGTAAAAATGCCCCAGAAATTAGGTTCTGGGGCTTCTTTTAAAAAATGCCTCCCAATTCCGACGGTGGCACAGCTAAATAACTCAACACAAGAAAGATGGCTGGTATTATCGGGTGTTACTGATTTTTGAGACATTCTATAATTTTTGAAGAATTTTTAAAAACACCACCCGATCCGGGTGGCATTTTTGTCGGCTTTATAGGTTTATCTTCTCAGTTATTGACTTAGCCTGCAAGAATAACAGTAAGTAGTCCCTTCCTCCAGCTTTCGAATCCGTACCGGACATGTTAAAGCCAC
>DQYP01000160.1 GCA_011043375.1 Thermotogaceae bacterium
CTATATAACTTTTCAATTAAGGGAACAAGCTCCCACTGATCCCAAAAAACAACATTAACACCAAAAATTTTAACATAGATTGCACCTAAGATTGCAGGTAGAACTAGTAAAAATACTATAAATTTATATTTTGAACTAGCAAATTTTTGCAATATTCCCATATCCCTATTTCTCATTCTATTTCTCCATTACCTTTCTTACATAAATAAAAGCTTGTTTGCCAAATATTCTCCATGCAAGTGGAAACTTAAGATAAAGTTTAAGTAAAATATGGACTTAGGTAGTTTACTCTTTGTTGTATAAGGTAAAAATCTCGGCTTGCACTCTACAACTTTTAATCCATTCCCATCCAAAACTTCAGGTAAACTTCTGTCATCCAATGGAGTTATACGGTCAAAAAACATCCAGTAATCTTTAAAGCAAAATCTGATGTTAGGCTGTAAAATCATAACCCCCCCGCATCTTAGAACTCTATAAACTTCTCTGATTGTTTTGACGACATCTTCTTTGCTTAAATGTTCAAAAAAGTTATTAGCAAATGCAACATCAATGCTCCCATTTTCAATTTCCTTCAGATTCATAGAACTTGCTATAACAACCTTGACAGAGCCTTTAGCAAAATTTTTAGTAGTGCTGATTTTAAAAATTTTCAATTTCAATACGGATCCCATTTCTTCACCTCCTCATATTCAGGAAATTCTCCATGAGGGTATTTTTTGAATAACTTGCCCCAATCAGTTTCCATAAATCGCTTTATTTTTCTTTTCCCAATTGAAGGATACCAAAACTGGTCGTGATAAAATTCCGAAGCAAAAATAAACGTTTTAAATACGGGAGAATAGAACAAAAGATGATGCAACCATTTGATATTTGCGGTCTTTTTCCTCAGAATCTGGTCTCCCTCAATTATCGGGCTTTTCTTGACTCTGAAGCTGAAGTTTAGTCTTTCAAACTCTTTTTTGCCCATGCCAACTATTTCAATTTGGTCTATATCCCCAATTCCCAATCCTCTATCATGAGCCATTTTGATATAATCTATTTTTAAAGGTTCAAACCCCATGATTTTTGCTGCAGCGGCATCTATTGCCACCTGGTCTTCGCTTGCTAAGATTACATTTCCAATAAAGGGCTCCATCGTTCTCGGACCTGCACCATTACCACAAACACAACCATCCATTACTGCAAATATCCCATTATGAATTTCTTTTTGAATCGCTAATAAATCAACAAGGATTTTATGTATTTTCTTATGAGCGTGATGCCTGTATTTTGGAATTAAGCCACCGAAGGCGTCTTTCATCGCTCCTGTGGTTGTGGTATGTCCGTGTGTCTTGACAGTGGGCAGATGAATTATGTTGCTTCCAACAAAGATTTTTGGGATCGAAATTTCACCAAAGATGTCATACATTGCCAGCATTTCGGTTTTTGGTTCGTAAAGAACCCATTCAACATCAGTCAGTGGTTGGAACGCGACTTCGTATTTATTCAAAATTGGGAGCCATTTATTGTAGTAGGCTCCTTTCCAGGGATGCGTTACCACCGTTTGATTTTCAACTGCTATACTGTCCTTATAACTATCATTCCTTAAAGCGTTTAAAACCCCTTCAAGTTGCCATGGCGAAGTAGAGCAGGCAGGATAATACAAACTCCACGAAAGGTTAAGTTTTATGATTGTTTTAACCTCTCGGGATAAAATTTTCTCGTAATCTACAAGATGCATTAACCGATTATAATCATCAATTACTGTTCCCGGAGATGTTTTTAATATTGCTACTTTGGACATTTTTTCACACTCATTATTCTTTATTTGATTTACTTTAAAGTTGTTACTCTTTGTTTTTTCTTATCGCCTTTTTCCCTTTTGAATAGCAAATATACAGATAAGCCCATAATAGCCCCATACCACAGCGTTCCAGACCTTACGATAATTGCTATTCCAACAGATAGGGTAGGTGTTAAACCAAAAAATTGCAGCAGACCAGAGATAGTTGCTTCTGCCACCCCCAGTCCACCGGGGATCATGCTTACTGCGCCGGTTAAAGAGGCGAAACTGAAAATGAACGTTGCCAGTGTTATATCGATAGATTCCTTAAATCCAAGAATGACAAGGTACATTCCAATACACTCAAAAAACCAAGCAAAAGCACTCATTAATGACATTCCAATCAAACCTTTCGTTTCCATCGTATTTTCAAATGTTTTGTGCATTGTTTTAATGTTTTCCGCGTATTTTCCCATTCTATGCTCTAACATTGAGATTATCCTATTTGAAATTGTTTTGGATTTAACGGTTGCAAGAAATCCTAAGAAAATCAAAAACAAAGCTAAAATGAAATAGATGCCCTCTTTATAATATAAAATGCCAAATAAAGCGAGAATAGCTAACCCCAGTACATCCGTGATTCGTTCAACAATTACTACTGGAACAGTTTTACTTAACTCTGCACCATTTATGTCTTTTATTAACCATCCTTTCCATATTTCTCCTATTTTTCCCGGCGTTATAATCATCGAAAGACCGCTGAAAAACACAAACAAATTATCCTTGAGATTTAAATAAACACCCGCCTTCTTAAGGAAAAAATCCCATTTAAGAAACCTGAAAAGGTAATTTATCGTAGTTAAAATAAATAGCACAAAAAGAAAAGTCCAGCGAAAATCTTTCATTGCCAGTGAGAGTTTCCCGAAGTCTCCGTATATACCCATGAGCAGATATACAACAACGGCAAAGAGAACGATTAGCCAAACCTTACTGTTTTTCTCCATAATTTCAACACCTTTGTTCCAACATGGTTTACAAGCGAAGACCTCTTTCCAAATACCTTAACATCATTTTTCATGATAGCCTCTCGGATATCCTCTGCTTCTGTGGTTATTCCCCCTTCTCCAATTTCATTTAAAAAATGTGCATCACTCCCTCCTACAATTGTCAAATTATGTTTTGTTCTAAATTCGATCTCTTCAGAGAGAAAAAGACCTGTTATCTCGCCTCTTTCTGTCATTATTTCAGAACCTACAACCACCTTAAAATCTTCTGTTTCGTACTTCTTTGCTTTTATTCCCCCTTTTATCGTATTGTGATCAGTAATTGCAATTCCGTTCAGTCCTCTCTCTATTGCGATCTTTACAATCTTCTCTGGGTCAAGAATGCCGTCAGATGAGTATTTAGAGTGAATGTGCAGGTCGTATTTCATCAGAGCCCCCCTAAAAACTGAAAAACCTCATTTGGAATCCCATAAAGTATCAAAATAACCACAACAACCCACGAAATCATGCAGATTAACATTCCTCTGTCTGTAAATAAGAGTTCTACTTCCCCACCAAAATTTCTTGCATGAACCAAAAATAGATACCTGAAAAGACCGTAAACCACGAAAGGAATCGTGAGCATCATGTAAGTGTTATCCGCGAGAAAAGTGTACATCGAATATGATATGAGTAATGCCCCTGTTACAATGTTATTCATCTGATCGAGCATCTCAATTGAATAATCCTCAAGGATTTTTCGATGATTCTTTGCTTCATCGCCCAACGACATCAATTCATGTCTCCTCTTTCCAAGTGCTAAAAACAATGCAAGCAGGAATGCGCAAATGATGAGCCAAGGCGAGATTAAAACACCTATTGCCAAACATCCAGCAACTGCTCGGATGACAAAACCAACAGAAATGACCAAAAGATCAACGATGATTAAATGCTTTAGGAATAATGAATAAGATAGGATTAAGAAGAAATACGTTAGTGATATTATCAGAAACTGAGTATTTATCAGATACGATCCCCACATAGCACAAATTATCAGTAGCGATGCGAATAAAAATGCATGAGATTTCTTTAACTCACCAGATGCGATTGGTCTTTTGCATTTAGTTGGATGCTTTCTGTCCTTTTCGATGTCTAAAATGTCATTGATTATGTATTCGCTTCCAGAGAGCATGCAGAACAAGACAAATGCCAGGATTACACCGAGCCACATCTGGAAGTTTAGGATGTTTAGCGAGAAGACTATGCCAATGAATATTAGGATGTTTTTGTACCATTGCTTTGGACGGATTGTTTTGATAAGGGCTTTTATTGCCGTTCCGATTTTATTGCTGCTAATATCTCCCAAACGACTCACCCTATTCCATTTTCATAAACTCATGTATTCTCCTTATGCGAGCCTATAAACCCAGCACCGTCGGTTACCAATATCTTCATTTCATCATCCCTCATTTTCCCTAAACCATCCTATCATCCATTTCAGCCCTTCTTCTAACTTTATTTTTTGGTTCCCAATTTAAAAGCTTTTTTGCTTTTGTATCTGGATTCCTACTACTCTGTTCTAACAAGTTCCTGATCTAATAGCGTGTTGATTATTTGCCCCACTGTACTATGTTTCGCTTCTGCCTGCTTCTTTGCCAGCTGGTAAATCCGAACTTTCCTTTTGCCATATGCAGAATTCCCTCCACTTCGAACATTGTCACGTGATGTTTACTTTCTATTTTCTTAACAAAAGTTTCTTTCCGAATAATTCTATTGATTTTTATCATATTAAATACTTATTCCTTCCTTTTTGCTTCCCTTCTTTACTCACAACCGCCCGCGTATCTCTAACATCAACCTTTTGCTTCTAACAAACCAAATGGCTTCCAATAAATTCTGCACACCTGTTACCAAAACTTTGCTCATTTCGTCATCCCCCCGCGTAGCCTATATCTTCCGTGAACTTCGGCAGCCCTTTGTCAATATCGTGAAATATTACTTCATTTCTAAGTCCAGTGAACCTTCCTCCTATAGCCTTTCCAATTGGGGTGCACCCCAATATATTCTGCCAAGTAAATAATATCAAAAACGAAAAAAATGGGAAGTCTGGGGTGCTTCAGGTCCATGAGCAAATCTAATCAGCCCAGTTCCCAACGATCGGAATGTCACCAGAAGTGCCAAACTGACCATATCTGTCGGCAGCAGTCCATGATAAGCTGTTATCCATGTCGAGGGAGAAGTAGCCGCCACTGCTTGATGATTGA
>DQYP01000070.1 GCA_011043375.1 Thermotogaceae bacterium
AGTAACATAAGGGAATTTGTTGCAAATGTTTCCACTTCTGTAATGGAAAATAGCTCCGCAGCTGTTGAGGTGAAAAACATAACTGAGAACACGAAAGGATCTTATGATAACTTAGATTCATTGATACAAGATTTTGCGGCATCCATTGAAGAAGCACAAGCTGAAACGAAAAGTATGTTCGAAAACCTGAGAAGTTTTATGAGCAACATTTCAACGATGACGGAAAAGAGTATGCAAATAGCGAAGTTCACTGATTCTTTGAACGAATTGAATGAAAGAATAACTGAGCTCTCAGATACGATCGCTGTACTTGCTATAAATGCTACCGTTGAAACGAGTAGGGAAAAAATAGATAGAGAAGGATTGAACAGAATATCCGAGCTTATAACAACCGTCGCAGCAAATTCGAGAAAAATGGCAAAGGAGTCCCGAAAACTGTTGAATGAGATAAAAAATTCAATATCCGAGTCTGTGCTGGCTTCGGAAAGAATAAGCAAAGATACCAAAACTACTGAGGAATCCTTGGAATCAATCAAAGATGTGTTGAACAGCTTCGTTGGTAATGTGGATAAATTAACAAAGTTATCTTATAACCTTAAATACTCTATGGAGGAAGTATTATCGGGTGTTGAACAATTGATGGATTCAATAGACGATATAAGCAAGAATATAGAGAAATTGAGTGAAAGATTTAAAGAAATAAAACTTTAAATTCTATTCCGATATAGTACGCAGTACAATAGCTAAGATGAAGCTTACGAGAAAAAAGATTTAAATTACAGATAGTAAACAAGAAAACTTATCCCATTTATAGGATTGGGATGAATCGTTTTTCAACATACTATAACCACACGTTCATTGTATAATCTAAATGAAAGTTTAACCTTATTTTCTTGTTAGGCGGGATGGTTACGCAAAGCACTAAGTCTCCTGAAACTATTGAAAAGGTTAAGAAATCTATTGCAGAAACAAAACTTAGAAGAAAAAATCAGATACCAGTTGTTTTTCAACTCAAAATTGTTAAACAAAATAAGGCTTGGTTTAGACAAGCCAAGAAATCCTATCCCCTTCAGGGGATTGGGAGGACGTCAATAAAGAAATCGCTCACCTCACGAGAATGGAGGTAGAGCGTTTAGAAAGATTTCATTTTTTAAATTTTAATCCATTTGATAACATCTTCGATACTTACAGTTGCAAGTGCTATAAAATTATCAGCAGCTCCATAGTAGATGTAATACTCACCGTTATGTTCGACTATAGCATCGGAGAAAACAACATTTGGAACTCCCCCAAATATCTCCCAATCTTCTTCTGGCTCTAAAATTGGTTCCTCGCTTCTTTTTACGACCTTAGTCGGATCCTTCAAATCCAACAGCATAAATCCTAATCTATAGATTGGTCTTTTTGTATCTTCCACACCATGATACAGAACTAACCATCCTTCTTCCAACTTTATTGGCGGTGCTCCAACTCCTATCTTTAAATTATCCCAATATCCTTTTCTTGGGCTTGCTATCGATACAAAATCATCCCAGTGAATCAGATCATCGGAAAATGCCAAGTACATATCGGGTTCTATTCTGTGGAACATAACATACCGTCCATTGACCTTTTCGGGAAATAGCGCGGCGTCTTTATTATCTATATCCGGTATTACAACCCCGAATCTTTCCCATTGAATAAAATCCTTGGTTGATGCCATCGAGATTCTTACACCATATGGAGAGTAAGCGGTGTACAACATGTAGAATTTTCCATCTATTTCTGTAACGCGTGGATCTTCTACACCATAGAGTTCATATTGACTTTTTGGAGTGAACACAGGCTCTTCCAGTCTGTTGAACTTTATTCCATCTACACTCACTGCATATCCTATTCTTGAAACCATGTCTTCTCCTTGGGCTCGATATAACATATGAAACAATCCATTTTTCTTTGCAACAGCGCAGTTGAACACAAATCGTGATTCCCACAGATGGTTCGGATTGGGAGATAAAATGGGATTCAATGGATGCCTTTTAGCTTTTAATTCCATGTTCATAAGCCTCCTTCGAGAAATTTTTATTTCAATGACATTGAGATACCCTGCAGGAAGTATTTCCTGAATATCAAAAATATCAAAACCATTGGCATTGTTTGAATCACTGCCCCTGCCATCAAAGGTCCCACGTAACTTCCGTATTCATGGTTGAAACTGGCCAGCAAAACTGATAGTGGCATCTTATCGTACTTCTTTATTACGATCAAAGGCCACATGAAATTATCCCATATTCCTATGAAAGTGAAGAGACCAACTATAGAAGCTGTAGATTTGACGAGTGGAACCATGATTCTGAAAATAATCCAGAAATCACTCGCCCCATCCATTTTAGCGGCCTCTATGTATTCGTTGGGAACTGATTTGTAAGATTGTGTGAACATAAAAATTCCCCATGCAGACATGAGGCTTGGGATTATAACAGCGGTTAGGGTGTTCAAGAGACCTAAAAATCTTATCAAAACATAAAGTGGAACGATGAACAAAAAACCGGGGAACAACATCTGAAAAAGAATGAAGTTGAAAATCGTATTACTGCCCTTGAATTTTATCTTTGCCAATGAATAGCCAATTATGGCTGATGTGAAAATAACTGAAAATGTTACAGTGACCGAGATAAAAATGCTATTTCCCAATGCTCTCAAAAATGGTCGGTTCATTCTTTTAGCCGTTGAAAATATATATCTATAGTGTTCAAGCGTTAATCGTGATGGGATCAGCTTGGTAAAAATTTCATTTGAAGGTTTTATGGAAGCGAGAGTCATCCACAAGTACGGATATATCCAAATTATGGAGAGTACAAATAATACTATATATAGAATCACAATCGATATCGAAATTTTTTTTCCTTTCATACATAATTCACCTCTCGTTCCATCAACTTTCTAACTAAAATTATGCATCCAAAGCTTATCAAAGCAGCCATTATAGCTACCACCGATGCATAACCTGGCTGCAATTTTCTGAATGATGTTTCATATATCATCATTTGAAAAGTATAGGTTCTTTTCATTGGGCCACCGCCAGTTATCATATAAGGTTCCGTGAATATTCCAAAACTCAGGGATATGGATAACACTAACACCATTATCATAGAAGGGTTCAAGAGAGGTAAGGTTATCTTCCAGAATTTCATAAATTTTCCTGCGCCGTCAAGGTCCGCTGCTTCATACAATGACTTGGGAATTGATTCCAAGCCGGAGTAGAATATCAACCCGTAGTATCCTATGAATTTCCATGCGACCATCATTGCAATCGCGAACAAGGCAAGTTGCGGTTCATTGAACCATGGTATGGTTTTACCAAAGAGTGCATACGTTAGTCTATTGAGAGGGCCATTCACCGCGAACAACCGCTGGAAAACTACTGAATATGCGACACCTGAGGAAACATTTGCGACCAAGAATGATAGAACAAAAAAGCTTTTGAAATATTTGATCTTCGTTAAAGCAATGGCAAATAAAAGCGCAAAAGTTAAAACCATTGGGATGTAATATATCATGAAATTAAAAGTATTCAATACTACACGCCAAAACAATTCATCATTGAAGAGCTTGATGAAGTTTCTTAGACCGACGAATTTTCTCGGAGTTAGAAAATTCCATTTTGAAAGTGCGAGTATTACGATCCAGATGAACGGATAACCCCAAAAAATTGCTGTATAGATCAAATACGTGGATGTAATAGACCAGCCCTTTATTATTTCGCGCCTTTTTAAAGTTCTTATAGCCATAGAATCTACCCCCTAAAATAAAATGGGGGGATAGTGATCCCCCCAAGGTCTATTAGAGATTTTCAATGGAGTATCTCTTTTATCCTTTTAGAAACGGTTTCTAAAGCTTTCTCTGGAGTGGCTTTCCCATACATAAGAGGTTCTATGAGATACTGGGTCATTACATCTTGAATATCGACTGTTTTTGTTGTTAATGCTGGCGGTACTGCGTATCCAACATATTTTGCGTATTTAGCAAAGTATGGATTCTGATTCATGTAATCTACGAAAATAGGATTAGTGGTTAAATCACCACGCGCCGGTGGAAGATTGGTTTTTACCATCCAGGTTCTATCGTTTTCTATATTCGAGAACACCCATCTTATGAATTCCCAAGCTTCTTCTTCGTACTTGCATGTCTTGAACATTACAAGCCCTTTGGTATCTGCAAAGGTGTAGATCGGGGCATCTTTTGGATAATCATCGGGTACTGGTGGAGGAGATATCTCTATATTTGGATATACATCAGGAAATTGTTCCTTTGCCCAATTCAATGACCATGGCCCCATCAAACTTCCAAGTATCGTACCATTGAAAAATGGATTATTTCCAAGATCCACCGCTGTCCATCCTTTTCTAAACATAGTGTCTATAAATGTTGCAACTTCTTTACCATATTCATTGTTAAAAAGTACAACACCTTTTTCAACATCTAAGTATGGTTTTCCAGCACTCGCAGCATAATAATAGGTTATGAAATCAAACCATCTATCCCACCAGTTCCTTCCTTTCACTGCTTGCATTCCAAATCTCTTATTTGGAATGGAGTATTTCTTGCTCAGTTCATATATTTCCGAGTAGGTTCTTGGAGGATGATCGTATCCCAATTCTTTCAGCAAATCTTTTCGCCACCACATCATCATAGGATTGGAATAAATTGGGAATACATAATAATGGTTACTCAGTTTCCAGCCTTCGATTATCGTCTCCATTTTCCTAGCCTTTATCAAATCCCAGAATCCTGGTAAAGTCTCAAGTGGAACCAGTTGATCAGCTTCTATAAGTTGAGCAGCGAATCCGCTGAAAATATTCGTGCAGATATCTGGCCCTTCCCCAGCTGCTATAGCAGTCAAAATAGCTTCTTCAGAACTACCAGCTGCTGGTATTACTGACCATTTGATTTGGACATCCGGATGGTTGTTGTTCCACTCCGCTACTAAACCTTTCCAAAATTCCTCTTGTAGTGGGTTGGGAGC
>DQYP01000248.1 GCA_011043375.1 Thermotogaceae bacterium
CATCACCGCACCTGAAACGATAATTCAGCGATTCAAAAAAGATCTGGCGAAGATCGATGTACCGGCAAAGCAAGTTAAAATAAGTGTCATAGTCACGGAAATATCGAAGTCCGGATTGAAAGAACTCGGTACTGAATCATTCGGAATAAATTTTTCCGCCGGTGAGCAATTGAACCCAAACTGGTCGACAGTTCTTGGATTGGGATTGGGGACGTTGGATATCGATACAGACATATTTGGCCAGATAGTCGCAAAATTGAAGGTGTTGGAGGAAGAGAAAAAAGCAAAAATAAAAGCGGATCCCTGGATAATAGTAAATGATGGAAAATCAGCGAATTTGTTTGTCGGTGAGAAACAAACCGTTGTGCTTCAACCAACTGCGGAAAATTCAACTGTTCAAACCATAGAATCTGGAATAACTCTGGAAGTTACCCCAAGGATCATAGACAACGAAAAGTTAGAAATAACCTTATCCCCTAAAGTAACAAATTTTTCAGGTGAAAGATTCGGTGGGCTCGTTGTGAGTCAAAACAATCTTTCAACAACTCTATATGTTTGTAACGGTCAAACTTTGATGATATCCGGAATAACAACTCAGAAAGATTCTGATAGTTATTCTGGAATGCCTATACTTTCAAAAATACCAATAATAAGGTATCTATTTGGGAAGAAAGTTGAACAAGATGAAGAGAGAAAACTGTTGATATTCATAACAGCGGAAATACTGTAAAGAGGCGACTCGAAGATGAGGCGCATCATTTCAATTTTTCTCATCATTCTTTCTTCCTTGTTCAGTTTGATTTTCGCTTCAAATGATGATAAACCGTTATCTGTTATTTATCAAGTGGAAATCGTTGAACTCAACGAAGAGTTATTGAGTTCAGTGGGACTTTTGGATTCAAATTTTTCAAACGTTTCCGATAAGGGCTTTGGAATCTATTACATAAATTCTTCAAAGGAGTTGCTCTTAAAACTACCATATTCACAGGTGATATTGAGTTCTGAAAAATCCTCAAGAAAAGAATCGAGATCGAGTAGATTTTGGTTGGTCACCAATTTTAACCAAGCTGCATATTTGACTGCCGAGCAGGAGCTAATAGATGTAAAAAGTGGGCAGACAGTAACAACCGGAATAGATATCAGTGTGAAACCGCTTAAGATCGATAAAGAAGCTGTGCTCACTGATTTCAAAGTATTGAGTTTACCAAACTCGAATCTTCTGAATACAACCGTTTGGATCGAGACGAACAAATTTCTGCCGCTCGCTATCATAACTTTCAAATCTGGATACGACAACATGGCCTCTTGGTATCTCGAAAGCAAGAGTAAAATGAGATATTTCGCAGTTTATGCGAAGTGTTCGTTGGTGAAGGAACTTCCAGAAGAGGATGTCTATTTGATAGGAAGCGTAGATGGTTTTTCGAAAATGTTTTGGCAAATTCCCGAATACCCAAAGGAGAATTACTTAAAGATCTATTTGGGATCGAAAAATACGGGATACGTTCCATGTTTTGAAGTCTCGTTCTGGCCAAAAAATGAATTGAGACTGGATTTACAGATACAGCTTACCAAATTTCCCGATCTGCTTGGAGAAATCGAATTGAGGCCCTTCAAAGATGATTTCAGGCTCTGTGGAAGGGCCATGTATGTTCAATCTACAAAGACCATGAGTTTGGTGTTCGGTATGTCTGATCATGTTTATTATAGGTTGTTTACTCTGTCGGCTGGTTACTATCCCGTTGTGTTGAACCTCAAGAATCTCTCATTTGAAAAGGCAATGTGGTGGTTTAAGGTTAACACCGATGTAGATGGATCGAAATTGGCGATAGGGTTAGATTCAAAAGAAGAGCTCATAGATCTGATTGGGGAAGCCAATTTGAAGGTATCGGAAAATTTTTATCTCCTCGGTAAATTGGATTACAGCATAAACACCAAACAGTTCCTCTTATCAATGGGTATTCGATTGGATTTTTAATAAAAAAGGTGGAAATCTTGGATTTCCACCTTTATGTTGGAAGGTAACTAACTTCAATTTTCATTACCTGCGATATCTATCTCTTCTATCAAAATCGAAGGAGAAACACAGTTTAAAAATATCTTGATATCGGAACCGATAGCTTCAATATTTTTCAAAATGTCAAGTATGTTTCCAGAAATTGTTATCTGTTCGACGCCTCCAGCGATTTCTCCATTATCAACCATATAACCTCTGGCTCCTAAAGAAAAGTTACCCGAAATTGGATTGGCTCCAGAGTGCATACCTTCAACGTCGGTTATGACTATTCCCTTATCCAAAACTTTCAAAAGTTCATCATAATTGTAATTTCCCTTATCGATCACGAGATTGATGGGGGCTATTCCCAATCCTTTGGCGTTTCCCGTGGATTTTCTATTCTCCTTTTTTGCGGTTTTCAAATTGTAAAGGAAGGTTTTGAATACACCATTTTCAAACACCTTCTTTTCTTGTGTGGGAACACCTTCACTATCAAAAGGTCTATTGAAAATGCTACCCGGGAAATATGGTAAATCAAGTATGTTTAAAAGATCACTTCCAACTTTTTCACCCAGTTTGTTCTTCAAAGGTGTGAGATTCTTCTGTGCCCTTTCAGCTGAGATCATATCTGATAACATGCTAAATATATCTGAAACTACGTTGTTTCTCAATACCACTCTGTACTTACCACTTTTAACTGATTTAGATCCTATCTTCATTATTGCTTCCTTAGAAGCTTTTTTACCTATAACTTCTGGATTCAGACCCTCTGGAATGGTGGAAACATCGAAGTATAAACCACCTCGTGGAGAAACATCGGATGCGAGCGTCATGGCATAAGCATACCCTCCATCACCCTTGTACGATAGATCGAGACCGAGAGTGTTAGTTATTCTATCCTCTTGTACAAAATGGACAAACGCGACTCTTGGCACCATGATTATCCTTTTATCTTCCTTTGCATATTCGTGTATCTTGAAAGCCACACTCATCTTGTCTTTAACGGAGAGCTTCTCGAACTCTCCAAAGTACGTTTCCATAACTGGGTAATTACCTTTTCCATCGTGAAAAAGATTCTCTTCTTCCGAATCTATGAGTTCCATATTCTCTCGAGCTTCTTCAACGAATTTTTCTGGATCATCAAGCATCTCAGTAGTAGAAATCCCCATCTTTCCATTTTTCAGAACTTTCAACGCAATAACCCGACTTTCAGCATCGCTGTATTGATCGAGTTCACCGTTTGAAAGTACTATGGAGCATTCATATTCCCTGCGATAACTCATCTCCGCTTCCAGTCCACTTCTTTTAGCGTATGAGAAGACTTTATCTTTAAACTCCTCAAAGTTCATTTGTTTCGCCCCCCAACGATTATTTCACTCACCCTTATAGTTGGCTGGCCAACATCTGCAGGTACACTACCAGAGAACGATCCGCACATTCCTTGACCCCTTTCGAGATCATTTCCAACCATATCGATTTTCTGAATTATCTCATAACCTTTTCCAATCAACGTTGCTCCTTTCACTGGTTTGGTTATCTTGCCTTTCTCTATCAAGTATCCCTCATTAACAGCAAAATTGAATTCACCTGTTGCCGGATTCACAGAACCACCACCCATGGATTTTGCATACAATCCATATTCCGTCGCCGCTATTATTTCTTCGGGATAATATTCACCTCTGAGTATGAAGGTGTTACTCATACGGGATGTGGGAGCAAACTTATAGTTCTGTCTCCTTCCACTCCCTGTACTCTTCATTCCCATTCTCCTTTCACCGAGTTTATCGATCAAGTATCCTTTCAAGATACCATTTTCTATTAGAACTGTTCTCTGAGTTGGAGTCCCTTCATCATCAACGTTTGTAGAACCCCAAGCATTTGGAATAGTCGCGTCGTCAACAGCAGAAACACATTCGGCGGCCACTTTTTCCCCAAGCTTACCCGCAAAAACGGATGCACCCTTTGCCACGGAAGTTGCTTCGAGTGCATGTCCAACCGCTTCATGGAATATGACTCCACCGAATTCATTGGATATGATCACTGGCATCTTCCCCGCCGGTGCCGGTTCCGCTTTTACCATTCTCACGGCTACCCTCGCTGCTCTTCTTCCTGCTTCCTCAACATCTATCCGATCAAAAAACTCAAATCCCATCCCCGCTCCTGGTCCATAGAAACCTCTCTCCATTTCCCCATCTTTTTCAGCAACCGCCTGTACCATCAACCTTGTCCTAATCCTCCTATCCTCAACGAAGACACCTTCGGTGTTCGCAACAAGGATCTTCTGATCATAATCCCAAAAATTAACAATCACTTGGCTGATCAGATCGGAAAAATTTTTTGCAGAATAATATGCCCTTTTCATAACATCCACTTTTTCACTTTTTGCGACATCCTGTGGATACAAATAGACAGGATGTCTATCTTTAACATCCACCTTTTCAAAATTCAATGTGAGCTCCTCAAGCTTGATTTCTCCAAGTGCTTGTCCAACTCTTTCAGCTACAGCGATCAGATTCTCAGGCGATACATCGTTCGTATAAGCGTAAACAGCCTTGGTATTCAAAAAACCTCTGATTCCCACACCAAATTCTTTGGAAGATGCTACATTTTCAAGCTTACCATCTTTCATTTCCATTTTCGTGGAAAACCTATTTTCCACAAAAACCTCAGCAAAATCCCCACCATTTCTTACGACAGTGTAAAGAACATCTTCTATCAGTTTTTTATCGAGCACTCGGTTCACCTCCTGAAACTTAGTTTAAAATCCAAAGTATCAATTTTAATTATAGCATTTCCTATTCAAAACTCCTATGATTTATCCAAAGAATATTAAATGGAAATTGAATTATAAATTATCTACAAAAAAGCTGGAAAATTGCTAAAATATATATGAATAATGATAGTGTTAATTAGTAGTGATGATGATATTCAATTGACTTTTTTGTTTTCGACGCTCCAATGATGTTTTTCTTGTTTTTATCATTCCGA
>DQYP01000129.1 GCA_011043375.1 Thermotogaceae bacterium
CCATGATATTACTTTTAAATCCTTATTAAAGGTTATAGAATAACATTGACATTAGAGTAACTCAAATGTTTCAATTAACGTTGATAACGTTTTCGAAAACGATTTCAAAATTACGATTTCTGCATCCTGTTTCTTATTTAATAGCAAATGATCGAACAGGATGATTGCTATTTTCCAATATCAGAGAAACTGCATTTTGAGCATTAATAATGAAGTTTTTCATTTTTAATTCCTAAACACAATTGGAGGTGATAGTATCGAGTAAGTTACAGTTGAGCGGAGCTTTTAAAAGTGCAACCATATTGGTTTCATCAAATCTTAAAGGGGGGAATAAACCTATGAGGAAAATTACTTTTATGATTTTGATAGTTTTATTTGTGTTTACTTTGATGTACGCTCAGGAAAAAGGCAAGGTAACATGGTGGTACGAAACAGTAACACCTGAGAATCTACAAGGATTGATTAATGACCTTGTTAAACCTTTTGAAAATTCACATCCAGGTGTAGAAGTTGAAATAACAGTAAAGGATCAATTGCGAGAGGTTCTTAGAGCAGCTATTGTTGCAGGTGAAGGTCCAGATATAGTTATGACTATGGGTCCCGCTGAAGCCAATAGGTACGCAAAAGCCGGTCTCCTTTTGCCCTTGGATGAATATATTAGAGCAGCAGGACTTGATAGTGAAATCCCAAGTTTATTCTTAGATATAGGCAAAGTTAAGGGAAAGGTTTATTCTATTCCAAAAACTATTGAAAGTATGGGGATAATATACAACAAAAGTCTATTTGAAGAAAACGGTTGGAAAGTTCCAACCAATCGAGAAGAGTGGGTTACCCTTTGCGAAAAGATAAAGAGAAAAGGAATTATACCAGTAGCAGCAGGTAATTCTACTTGGAGACCTACCAATGAACATTACGTAACTGTTTATTTGAACCATTACGCAGGACCGGAAAATGTTTATAAAGCCTTAACAGGTCAAATGAGTTGGAGTGATCCAATTTTTGTAAAAGCTATTGAGATGTTTAAAAATGATTTCAAAAAGTATTGGCCAGATTTTTCAACATATTCTACTATGGCAGCTGAAGATATTGTACCAATGGTTGCCATGAGACAGGCGGCTATGTTGGTGATAGGAACCTGGGGATTTCAATGGATGGGCGATCCGGCTTATTGGCCCTCAGATGATGAATGGGGTTGGGCACCTTTTCCATCATTAAACGAAAATGTACCTTATCCGATTGTAGATATAGGTATCGGAACAACTCTTTCAGTTAATAAAAATTCAGAACATCCTGATTTAGCTGCCGATTTTCTTATCAGTATGTTCAAGAATAAAGAAGGTCTTGCAAAATTACAGAGGGACTTTCCAGGTGAATGGGTTGCACCTGTGGATATTCCTTCTGAATCAATACCAGAGGAAGTGGACCCTGTTTTTGTCGAACATATCCAAACACAATACAAACTTTTAAAAGAAGGAAACTATGGTTACACAACTTGGACTTTCTTGGGACCAGAAACATGGCAGTGGTGTTATGAAGGTATAGAAAAAGTTTGGTTAGATCAAATGACACCGGAAGAATATATGAAAAAATGGGATGAAATATTCAAGAAAGAACTTGAGGAAGGAATTGTACCACCAGTCCCACCAAGGAGGTGAATAAAAAGGGAGGGCAATGCTCTCCCTTTTCTAAGATGACTAGGAGAGGAAATTCTAAATTATTTTTTTTTATAGGCCCTGCTTTATTGATAAACCTTGTAATAGTACTTATACCATCGGTTTCGACAATTGTTTTGAGTTTTTTTAAATGGGATGGAATAAGCAAACCGATTTTTGTGGGGTTTAAAAACTTTGAAACCATTTTAAAATCTTCAGATTTTATTGCAGCTTTGTCTCATAATATAATTTGGACTGTAGTTTTTCTTACCATTCCCGTGGCAATGGGATTAATAGGTGCTGAACTTTTGAGAAAAACAAAATGGGACTTTCTACAAGCTTTCTATTTTTTCCCTGTGATACTGCCAATAGTGGTAGTTGGAATAATATGGGGGAAAATATATCATCCTATTCACGGAATCGGCAAATACATTGGTGTAGCTCTATTAGGGAAACCTTCTACGGCTCTTTATGCTATTATGTTTGCCAATATATGGGCTTGGTGGGGATTTTTATGTGCCGTGTTTTATAGTGCCCTACAAAGTATCCCAAAAGATCTTTATGAAGCTGCTGTTTTGGATGGTGCGAATAATTGGCAGGAGTTTAGATACATAACCCTACCTGGGATACTCCCTACTATTGTTTTTATGGAAATAATGACGATTATTTGGTCTTTTCATGTTTTTGATTGGATCTGGGTAACAACTCAAGGAGGGCCAGCAGGTTCAACAGAGCTTTTGGCAACTTTGATGTATAAAAAAGCTTTTTATTCCTATAAAGTTGGAGAAGCTGCTGCAATAGGAGTAATAATAGCAGTTCTGGGCATGTTCGCAACCTTGATCTATTATTATCTCAAGAAACAAAAAGGAGTTGAGGTTTGAGTGAATTTAGCTTCTAAATTTACTATCTATGCTTTACTTTTCATATTCTTAGCATATTCTATTTTTCCCTTGTATATAGCCGTGAGTGCCTCGTTAAAAGATAGAAGAGAATTATTTCTAGATCCTTTAGGATTTCCTGATCGTTTACATTTTGAAAACTATGCCAAAGCGTTCAATTCCACTAATTTAAAACAAGCTTATGTAAATAGCAGTATCCTTGTCTTAGGAACCATTGCTGGTGTTCTAGTAACAGCCATTCCAGCTGCTTATGCATTGGCAAAAATAAATTTTCGTTTCAATTCTTTGCTTATAGGTTATTTTTTCTTTTGCACAACGATCCCTGCTCAACTTTCTATTATCCCCCTTTATTTCATGTTTTCAAAGCTACATCTAACTAATTCTTTCATAGGTTTAATTTTACTGTATATCGCAAGTTTCACACCTTTCTCGATTTTGCTGATGAGATCATACTTTGTGAGCATTCCCAATGAACTTTTAGAAGCAGCTTTAATAGATGGTGCATCGACATGGCAGGCCTTCTGGAAAATTATATTTCCCGTTGCGCGTCCAGGAGTAATAACAACAGTTGTCATTGTTTCCATGTGGAGTTGGAATAACTTTATATTGCCTCTTACTTTTATAAATAAGCAAAATCTAACACCTGTAACAGTTGCTATAGCCATGTTGAGAGGTAAATGGAGTGCTGCATGGGAAGTGATAATGGCAGCCTCAATTCTTGGCGCTTTACCAATTGGTATTCTCTTTGCCATACTTCATAGAAGATTCATAGCTGGCTTAGCTGGGACAGGTTTGAAAGGATAGAGGAAGTTTATCAAATAAAGGAGGGATTTACATGTTCTTCGAAGATCCAAGAACACTTGTAAAAGATGAAATCAAACAACTTGCTGAGGAAGGATACGATGTTTCCGAGATCGAAGATGCATTTAATTGGTATTTAATAATGAACAGACATTTCGATATCAACGATGCGAGGTATTTCTTTTATGAAATATTTAAATCAGTTTATAAAAAAGAAGATTTCAATTATTATGAACCTTCAGATTGGGAAAATATAGTATCTGAATCCTCCTTTGAAAGTTATGAAAAACCAAAATTTTCAAAAGAAAAACTCTTCGACAAAATTTATGGTGCTTTGCTTGGCAGGGCCGCAGGTTGTATGCTTGGAAAACCTGTTGAGGGATGGACACGTGAAAGAATCCTTGAGTATCTGAAAAGAGCTGGGGAAAGTCGATTAGAATATTATTTTCCAGAAATTGAAGATAAGACTGATGAATTCAAAATATATTTTAAAGAAACTCTCAGAGGTAATTTGAACAGAGCTATAAGGGATGATGATCTTGATTACCCGATAATAAATCTGAAAGTCTTAGAAAGGTACGGTTTTGATTTCAATCCAGAAAATGTGGGGCATATTTGGCTCGAGAATTTACCATTTGGGTTGGTTTATACTGCGGAAAGGGCTGCTTATAGAAATCTTGTCATGGGATTTAAGCCACCAGAAACAGCAACTCATATGAACCCATATAGAGAATGGATTGGTGCACAAATAAGGGCTGATATTTTTGGATGGATTTCTCCAGGCGATCCTAAAAGAGCGGCGAAGATGGCATACAATGATGCAAGGTTATCTCATGTAAAAAATGGAATATATGGAGAAATGTTCATAGCTGCTATGTTAGCAAATGCATTTTTACACACTGAACCAACAAAATTAGTTGAAGAAAGCCTTAATTATATTCCAAGAAGGTCAAGATTTTATGAAGCGATAAGATACGTACTTAAGCTTCATAAGGAAGAACCAAACTGGGAAAATGCATGGGAAAAAGTAATGGAAAAATATGGAAACTATCATACAGTTCACACAATCAATAATGCCTGCTTTGTGACTCTTGGATTATTATATGGTGAAGGTGATTTTGGAAAGAGCATTTGTATTGCGGTAGAAAGTGGTTTGGATACTGATTGTAATGGTGCAACTGTTGGTTCAGTTATGGGAATACTGCTGGGAGCAGATAAATTACCAAAGAAATGGATTGAACCATTGAATGATACACTCGAATCCTTGGTTCCAGGGTTTCAAAAAATAGCGATATCTGATTTGGCTGAAAGAATTTTGAAACTATGTTTAGAAAATGATTAGATTTCATCATGGAGGTATTCTAAAATGAGAAGGATCATCATAGACACAGACACAGGTACTGACGTTGATGATGCGGTAGCAATAACTTTAGCTCTAAAGTCCCCGGAATTGAAGGTTGAAGGAATAACAACGGTATATGGAAATACACTCTTGAGAGCACAAATCGTTTTAAAACTTTTGAAATTGATGGGAATCAACGATGTTCCAGTGGCAGCTGGAATAGAAAAGCCATTGCTCCGAGAAAGAGACATTTGGTGGCCTGGGCACGAAGGTAAAGG
>DQYP01000187.1 GCA_011043375.1 Thermotogaceae bacterium
AAGAGCAAAAGGATTAACGGATAACAAGATAATGAGACGCTATGTTTTAAGAAACGCTTTACTTCCTCAAATGACACAGCTTGCAATGGTCCTCGGAAATATATTTGGAGGTGCTTTATTGACGGAAATGTTATTCACATATCCTGGTATTGGAACTTTGATGTATTCGGCTATTTCAAATTCTGATTTCAATTTAATGATGGGAATAGCAACCTTATCAGTAACGGCTGTAGCCACAGCAGGTTTGTTAATCGATTTCATATACCCGTTCATTGATCCACGTATTAGATATAAGTAGGTAATTGAAAAAGGATGGGGAAAATATGCATGAAATTTTACATCATTTGAGTGATATGTTTAAGGAAAATATAAGATTAAAAATAGGTTCAATCATGATTATTGCATTCGTATTAATAGGATTTGTTATTTCATTTTTTGCACCATTTAATCCTGAAAAATGGAACCTTTTCCCAAGGGATTTACCTCCAAGTTTAAAACACATATTGGGTACCTCATCACTTGGTCAGGATGTTTTCTGGTTTCTCACATTCGCAATTAGAAATTCACTTTTAATAGGTATTATAGTAGCAAGTATAGGTACTGTTGTTGGTGTAATCGTGGGCTTAATAGCAGGATTCTACGGTGGCTTAGTTGATAGGATAATAATGACCTTAACTGATGCATTTATAGCCACACCAGCGCTACCTGTGCTCATTCTTTTAGGCGCGATAATAAAAGGAAAATCAACGATAATAATTTTATCACTGATAATAGCTATTTTTAATTGGGCATGGCCAGCAAGACAGGTACGAGCAATGTCACTAAGCTTAAGGGAAATGAATTTTGTGAATGTGGCTAAATTTTCTGGAATGGGTACTATGGAGATTGTATTTAGTGATATAATTCCTCACATTCTTCCCTGGGCAGCCGCAAATTTCACAAACACTGTTCTTGTCGCAATCGGAACTGAGGCGGGATTAGCTATTCTCGGTTTGACCACTTTAGAAAAAGCTACTTTAGGCTCTCTTCTTTACTGGTCTTTACAACATCAAGCTATGTTCAGAGGAATATGGTGGTGGATAGCACCAGGTGTCTTATCAATAGTATTGATCATTGTTTCATTGTTTTTGTTTTCAACAGGTCTTTCAAGTTACCTTTCTGCTAGGAGGTTAAGGTAATGCCCGAAAAAATTTTAAAAGTAGATAATTGTAGAGTTTATTACTTCACTTCGCGAGGAATTAATAAGGCCTTAGACAATATAAATTTCGAAATATATAAAGGTGAGATACTTGGTATCGCAGGTGAATCTGGTTGTGGAAAGTCAACATTGATAAAATCCCTCTATGGAATGATATTGCCACCACTGAAAGTAGTTGAAGGTAAAATCTTACTGTTTGATAATAACGATACCATTGACCTTTTCTCTTTATCCGATGAAAGCTTGCGAAATTTAAGATGGAAATATATATCCTATATGCCTCAAGGCTCTATGAATGTTATGAACCCAGTTGTAAGAATCGAAGAACAATTCTTTGAGGTTCTGGATAAACGAACTGAGGGAACCAAAAAAATCAGTAAGAATCAAGCAAGAGAGATTATATCAAATTATTTGCGAGATATGGGATTACCCTCTCCCTCTAAACTTTTGAAGTCATATCCTCATCAACTTTCTGGCGGAATGAGACAAAGGGTGATTCTAGCTATGGTCACATTTTTAAATCCTAAGATTATTCTGGCTGATGAACCTACGACAGCACTGGATGTAGTTGTACAAAAGGGAATATTAATGATGATGAAAAAAATTCAAAGAGAGAGGAAAAATACTCTCATATTCGTTTCCCACGATATGGGAGTACACTACCAAATGGCTGATAGATTGCTAATAATGTATGCTGGGAAAATAGTAGAATTGGGTCCGAAGAAAGCTATTTTCGAAAATCCCCTGCATCCATATACAAAGTTTTTGATAGATTCACTTCCAAGAATAGGTGAGAAAGAAAAAAGAAAAGGTATAAGTGGTGAACCTCCCGACCTTCTTTCACCACCACATGGTTGTAGATTCCATCCAAGATGTCCTTATAAGAAAAAAATATGTGAAGATAGAGAACCAAAATTTATTAAGGTTTCAGATGATCATTTTGTAGCCTGTCATCTTTTTTCTAAAAAGGGTGAGATGAATTATGGATAGAAATAAAACATCTTTATTAAAAGTGGAAAATCTGACAAAAATTTTCAAAATAGGCGGTTTGGTTCTGGGAGAGAAACTTACAGCAGTTGATAATGTGAGTTTTCAGATAGAATCAGATAAGCCTGTTATTTTCAGTGTAATTGGTGAGTCTGGTAGTGGTAAAACTACCCTTGCTCGTTTGATTCTAAAACTTATAGAACCCACCAATGGGAAAATTTTTATCAATGGTTTGGACATTTCAAGAGTAAAAAGTAAAGAAGATTTCCTGAATTTTAGAAGATTGGTTCAACCAGTTTTCCAAGATCCATACGATTCCTTTAATCCTATGAAAAAGGTGGATAATTATTTGCTTAAAACTGCGCTAAAGATTTTAAAAGTAAGTAAGAGAAAAGCATTTTCATTGGTTGATGATGCACTAAAATCCGTGGGATTAAGTTTCGAAAAGATTACTGGTAAGTTTATGAATCAGTTTTCTGGTGGTGAATTACAAAGGATATCAATTGCCAGAGCTTTAATACCAAAACCTAAATTGATAGTAGCTGATGAACCTGTTAGCATGGTGGATGCTTCAATAAGAATGAATATAATGAATCTGTTCAAGGAGTTAAACATCAATTTTGGAATCAACTTCATATACATAACTCATGATTTGTCAACTGCGTATTATTTAAGTGATATCATGGCGATAATGTACAGAGGCAATATAGTTGAAATAGGACCATCCAGCCTTATATTTGCTGATCCGCTTCATCCATATACTGAATTGTTACTTAAATCTATACCTGAAGTTGGCAAAGAATGGAAAGAAGATATAAAACTTTCAGGGATTGAAACAGAAGAATACGGCTTTGAAGGATGCAAATTTTACAATAGATGTCCATATGCAGATGAACACTGTAAGAAATCCAGGCCGATACTAATAGACAAGGGCGACGGTAGAAAAGTTGCCTGTTTCAAATACGATGATAATCTTTCAAGGGCTTTGAGTAAATCCCTGAAATAGATTTGAGGGATTTAAATGAAAAAGTTTGCAATAATTTTATTACTCGTTCTTGCAGGCTCCTTATTTCTAATTGCAGGTATCGCAAATATTCTGAAAGAAAAAAATGCAAGATATCCAAATTACTGCGGAGAAAAGACCGTAATAAATGTTTACAGCTGGTTACCTGAACCTATAAAACTTCTAAATATATTTGAGAAGCGATTTTCGAATATACAGATCAATTGGATAAAACTGGAGAAAGAAGGTTACAGAGATTACATCATAAAGAAATTGAAAGCTGAAGATTGTTCAATTGATGTTTTTCAGGTAGATCTTTGGGACTTATCTATTCTTGTTAACAGCGGTTTGGTCCTTAATCTTTCGAATCAAAACATTGATCCATATGTGACTGGAATGTTTGATGGTGAAGTTCTAAAAACTGTTTCAAGAATGGAACCAATATATGCGGTTACAGGAAATCCGTGTTATAGCTGCAGTAAGATCGTCATAGGGAAAAAAGATATGATCTATGGAATACCGTTTGAAATCAGTAGTTTTTCGATTCTTTATAAAAAGAAAATCCGAGAAAAGGGCAAGGAATTCAAAAATTGGAAAGAGTTCTTAGATTTTTTGGATGATGCTAAAAAGAATGATATAAAAATAGCGCTCTTGGACTATTCGAAGATAGTTTCAAAATTGTTGAGGTATTTTGGAATAATTCCAAAACCAAGAGAGAGTTCAGCATTGAATGGTGATTTATCAGTTTCCAACTTAGTGGAAACTCTATTTCCCTTTCTAAAATATATTGAACCTTTATCGGAACCAGGGGCTGAGTGTTATGAAATTATTATGGCTGATCATGATGCATTATCAATCCTTAAAAATGATTTTAACAATAAAGAGAAAAAATGGGTGTTAGAATTTGTACCTTTTCCAGAAAAAGGTCGACTAATTTCTGGATCAGCCTTTTGCGTGAGATCAAGAAGTAACAATATAATGGCTTCATTACTATTTTCCCTATGGCTATGCACAGATAATCGTTCCGTAAGATATTTTAAAAACCTTGGCATTTCTTTAGCAAGTAAATATAAATTGGCTCTTGATGAGAATTTAAATATGCTACTATTGGAAAATAATTTCACAGAGAATCGAAAATATTTTGAACATCTTGAGAAGTACATTTCAAATCTTGTGAAGGAATGCAACAATCCTGAAGATATTGTGCAACTCATTAATGAAAAATATGCTTTTGTAAAGTGTGAAAAGGAGGAACCTTAAAAAAGTGACAACCATCAAAGATATTGCAAAGGCTTTGAATGTTTCACCTTCAACAGTGTCAAAAGCTTTAAATAATAAGCCAGGTGTTAATCCTGAGCTTCGCAGGAAAATAATAGCTTTAGCTGAGGAAATGGATTATAGGAGGGTTCTAAGCTTATCATACAAAAATTTCACACATACAATTGGGATAATCGTCTCGGATATCAGTAATCCTTTTTTTGCAAATATTGTTCTATCGATAGAAAAAGTACTCTATTCGCGGAACTACAAATACATTCTTTCGAATACTGACGAAAATCCTGAAAGGGAGACCGACTATCTTCAGGCATTGATAAATAATAGAGTGGATGGACTAGTTGTAGCGCCATCAAATTCATTGAAAGTTGACGAAAAACGTTTCAAACTTTATAAGAGTTTCATTGCAAGTGGTGGAACTGTCGTTTTTATCGACAGAATCATTGAAGGGTTAGATACCAGTTATGTCATTATTGATAATTTTGGGGCGGCTTTTGAG
>DQYP01000254.1 GCA_011043375.1 Thermotogaceae bacterium
ATATCTCTCTTAGGAGATCATAGAGAGAAGCGGCATCTACTACTGTTTGACACCTCCTTACAATTTTATATATAATGAAAATCCAAAATAATCGTTGTCAATTGGCCTAATGCTCGTCGGTTTGAATAAATTTTCTTTCCTTAGAGGAAAAATAACCGCTATCGGAGTACTCAGTAAATAGAGAAACCATTTTGAAAAAACCCTGTGAAATCTCTTCAAGATCTTTTTGAGGAACTTTGGCCACGACTTTTTCCACCAATGATTGAAAGGAATCAAGAAGCTTTCTATAAAGTTTTTCTCCTTTTTCCGTGAGTTGGACAATCACAGTCCTTCTATCGCTGAATGAACGCTCTCTTTTCAAATAACCTTTACCTTCCAAATTATCAACTAAAGTTGTGATGTTACTCTTTGCTGTTTTTAAAACATTTGCCAATTCAGACATCTTTTTTGGCCCATTGAGTGCCACATACAGAAACAAATAAAGCTCCATCGTATTCATTTTTTCAAATTCTTCCGTTTTCGGAAGCATACTCGTGAAATTCACAACCAACCTAAAAACCATCTTCAAAATTTCTTCAGCAGGGAAAAGATTTTTCACCTCATTCACCTCTCATCTCATATGACTAATTCAAAAAACGAAAAGTTCAAAAATTGAATTATTTTTCTGGGATTCTTTGTATGTACGATGAATTTCATGATATTATAGATATACAGTCAAATGAGTTAATATTTTCACAAAATGGTGATTACTATGAGAAATTTGAAAAAACTTTTTTATCTCTCGTGGGTAATGATAGATTCAACGTATGGATTCTCTTACAAGAGTTATTTATATTTTAAGAAGAAACAGAGACTTTGGGAATTTTTCCTGATACTGTTTTCAATCGTGGTTTTGGTTGTATCACTTGGACCATTGTACTTTAAACTCATAAAGGGGTTATTTGAACAATACGAGGCTCTGGGGCTTCAAAGTTTATTTTTGGCCAATTCAATAGCTTTAACAGGACTTTTTGGTTTATTCACAGGCGTGTTTTTAACGGTGAACAGCCTATTTTTCTCAAGAAATGTGGAAGTCCTACTACCTTTGCCTTTAAAATCCAAAGAGGTTATCATTGGAAAAATCTTCGAAATATTGATATTTCAAATGTTATCTTCTTTGGTGATTTTACTACCTTTTGAACTCTACTACGGTATAAAATCGCAGGTTGATTTTCAATATTGGGTGTATTCCGTGATAGTATTTTTGTTTTCACAGGTGTTTCCGATCTCGTTGATAATCATCACTTTGTTGCCGTTATCACGAATCCTGAAATTTAGAAAAAACAGAGATTTCATGATTTTGTTGGCTGGAAGCATAATATTGATACTATCGCTGATTTTTGTGAGCTATACTAATAGAATGGCTTTTGAGGGCTATACTGAACAACAACTTTTGAAACTTTTGAGCGATCCAAATGGATTGCTGAATAAATTCACCACTATCTATTTTCCAGCATTTTTAGCTACCAAATCACTCGTTTCAACAGGTTTGGAAGGTTTAGCGTGGATCATACTGTATATTGCTTTCAATGCAGCAATCTTCATGGCAACGGTATTCATAGGAGAAAAATTCTATTACAACAGCTACATCGAACTTCAAGAAACACATGCTAATAAATCGAAGATAAAGTTAACCACGATGGAAAAAACTTTGAAAGTTTCAAACGTGGAAAGTGCGCTACTTGTAAGAGAATGGCGATATTTTTTGAAGGTTCCATCCTTTGCTTTCAACGGTTTAGCATCCGTTGTTATATTCCCAGTTTTGTTGATAATGTTCGCTAATTTCAAAAACTCTCCAGAGTTTTCTCAGATCGTTAATTTCATCGAATCTTACAGGAATCTTGTTGTGCCATTTGGAATAATCATGGCAACATTGGCAGCATCCATGAGTACTCTTGCTTCATCTGCATTCAGCAGAGAAGGAAAACTATTGAATGAATTGAGAATGCTTCCAATATCTGCTAAAAAAGTTACAGAAATTAAATTACTTCAGATAACCATGGTCAGTTTGATAGGTATAGTGACGTTGATAATAGCGGTGAACATCTTCATTGAATTAAAATTCATTGAAACGTTGTTGATATTCTTTAGTTCCTTAGCATGCACTACCTTTTTGAACATTGTGCAGATGATAATAGACGCTAACAGGCCTATCTTGGATTGGGATAATCTGCAGAGAGCGATGAAACAGAACTTAAACGTTGCGATATCGATACCAATAGTATTCGGTTTTTCTGGAGGTTTCGGATACTTGATATATCTATCAAGGAACGTTATTGCCCAAGTTTCTGGATATTCATATTTTTAGTCAGTGGTTCCTTGTTATCCATATATTTCTGGAGTATATTGCTGAAAACATCAAAAAAACTCTTTGAGAGAGATCTTTAAACTTGATAATGTTAACTAATAGTGGTGATGATATTCTATAAATCATAAATAGCAGATGAATATTATTGAAGTCTTTGAAAAGTATAAGAAGTAGTAGCAAGTGGAAAATAAGATCCCTCACGTTCGTTCGGGATGACATTTTCCTTGTCATTCCGAGGAACGATAGTGACGAGGAATCTTATTCTAACAAACAATAAGTTTTTTATATCAACGTTCTTAGTTAACAAATTTAACAAAATAAGGGGGGATCGAGATTGAGTATTATTTACAAAAGGAGAAGCATAAGAAAGTATGAAAAGAAAGATGTATCAGATGATTTAGTTGAGGAAGTCATAAAAGCCGCGATGTACGCTCCTTCCGCGTGTAATCAACGCCCATGGCATTTCATAGTTGTGAGAGACGAAAGAACACGAAGAGAAATTGCAAGAATACACCGTTATGCGGATATGGCAATAGAAGCTCCCGTTGTAATAGTGGTGTGCGCTGATCCTTTACTTGAAAAATGTAAAGGTTTTTGGGTGCAAGATTGTTCGGCAGCTACCGAAAATCTACTTTTGAGGGCAACAGAATTGGGACTTGGAAGTGTATGGTGTGGGGTGTACCCCAATCAAGAGAGAATCGAGAAATTCTCCGAGCTTCTTGGGCTTCCAAAACATGTAATACCTTTCTCATTAGTTTGCTTGGGCTATCCAGCGGAACAACCCCAACCGGAGGATCGATTTGAAATTGAAAAGATCCACCGTGAAAAATGGTAGAAATGTGGTTTTACTTTCTGTTTTTCTAAAAAATTCAAAAATATGTTCTTGAAATTTAAAAACTGGTCTGGTATAATCATCAACGCGTTGAAACGTAAAAACGGTTGACCCGCTAGCTCAGCAGGTAGAGCACCTGACTTTTAATCAGGGGGTCGTGGGTTCGAATCCCGCGCGGGTCACCATGGGTTAGGTCTTTCAAATGATTCTTCGGTGCGAGGGTGGCGGAATTGGCAGACGCGCTGGACTTAGAATCCAGTGGGTTAAAAGCCCGTGTGGGTTCGACTCCCATCCCTCGCACCAGAAAGGTCGGGCGGGAATAGCTCAGTGGTAGAGCACTTGCTTGCCAAGCAAGGGGTCGCGGGTTCGAATCCCGTTTCCCGCTCCATCAAAAAGCGGTAGCAGAAGCTACCGCTTTTTTCAATTAATTTATATCTTTATAATTAAACTCTGAAAAACACGTCGTTTGTTTCCGGACCAGTTGATACAACCTCTATGGATACTCCAAGTTGATCTTCTAAGAATCTCACGTATTTTTCAAAATTAACGTCTTTCAAATCTTTCCAACCATCCATATATTCATATATCGGCTTGATTTTATTAGTTAATAACAGACCCATATCGTCTATATCCTCATATCTTTTGCCATCAATTTCATACGCCACACAAACCGGTATTTTTTCGATTCCATTCAATATATCAGCCTTTGTAAGAACCAAAGAATCGACCCCAGAGTATCTAACCGCGTATCTCAAAAGCAGTAAATCCAACCAACCACATCTTCGTGGTCTTCCGGTGGTTGCACCAAATTCACCACCTACTTTTCTCAATTTTTCACCACGTTCAGTTTTGTCTTCTGTTGGGAATGGTCCTTCACCAACCCGCGTTGTATATGCCTTTAAAACACCATATATTTTATCTAATTTCAGATTTGCCAAACCTGTTCCCTGAGAAATTCCACCTGAAGAGCAAGAGGTTGAAGTTACATATGGATAAGTTCCAAAATCTATATCCAAAAGTAATCCCTGTGTTCCTTCAAATAAAACAGAAGAGTTCAAAATCTCATCTCTGTAGTCAATCGAAGATTTAAAATTATCCTTGAAAAATTCAGCGGTTTTCAAAAGTGAATCCATGATCTTTTTTGAATCCAGGGAATCCATTTTTTCGTCTTTCCAAAGTTCCTTTTTCATTCTGATGTTCATTTCCAATTTTTCCAAAAGAAGTTTTTCATTTTCAAGATCCTCTATTCTTACACCAATCCTATTGATCTTATCTGCTTGCGCCGGTCCAACCCCTCTTTTCGTTGTTCCAATTGCCTTATTACCTTTCAATCTTTCTGATAATTCATCGACTATCTTATGATATTCTAAGATCAGATTAGCCTTTTTATCTATGTAAAGTCTGTCTTTCACATTCGAAATGATCTTCGAAACACTTTCAACTTCTTCTTTCAATACTTCAAGATCTATTAAAACACCAGAACCTATTAGCAATTTTTGAGAAGAATTATCCTTTGAAAAAGAAGGCAAAAGATGATGAATGAATCTTTTACCTCCATAGTAAACTGTATGGCCCGCATTCGGCCCACCGGAGAATCTTACTATCCAATCATAATCTTTGGCAAAGTAAGAAACTACCTTTCCCTTTCCTTCATCACCCCACTGGAGCCCAAGAATTGCTATTTTTTGTCCTTTCAACAAAGTTTATCTCCCCTTCTTTGTGCTTTCAATAACGAAAGTATTTTAACACATAAAAA
>DQYP01000226.1 GCA_011043375.1 Thermotogaceae bacterium
AAAGGATCAATAAAACTCAGCGAGAATCTCATCTATTTGCTTTTTAGCATCTTTAAGGGCTTTTTCTGCTGTTTTCCTACCATTCCAAGCCTCCACTATCTCTCGCATCAGTATTGTTTTGATCTCCTGTCCCTGAGCCACGTTAGGTTCTTGGTAAGTGTGCTTGAGCTCATCAACAAATACAGAAGTATACAAATCATTCAACTCACCGGTGAAATATGCTATATCAGATTTTTTTGGCGGTATCGCACCTATATTTTTAGCCATGAGTTCTCCCATTCGCGTGAATCCATTCGAATCATTCAAGGCCATCCATTTTATGAAATCCCAAGCGATTTTCTTATTCTTTGAAGCATTATCAACAGCTATAAACCAGGTGTAGCCAACCGTAGTGGGTTTCTTTAAATACGGAATCGGTGATACACCCACAGTTTCCTCATACCTATCTTTGAAACCAAGCTTCAAACTGGTTTCATACCATGGAGCCATAATCATCATCGCAATTTTACCAGCTGGAAAATTCCAAACACTTGCAGCTGGATCCGTTCCACCATTTTTGAAAAGCTTTAACTCGGCTTCCAACGCTTCTATTGCTTCTTTTGAATTAAGCAGACATTCGCTAAAATCATCCTTTAAAAATTTACCGTTGTTACTGTAAAGAAGTGCTAAATAGGGATGAACAACTGCTGAATCCCAACCAGATAGAAATGCAAAACCATACTGCGAAATTGTTCCATCTTTGTTTCTCTTTGTCAGCTTTGGAGCCATTTCGACCAGTTCGTCCCATGTTTTTGGTGGATTATCAAAGCCTGCATCTTTCAAGAGCTTCTTGTTGTACACCAAGGCATAGTTATCTACTTCTATTGGTACTCCCCATATCTTGCCATCAATTGTTACCCCATCCACTGCCGGTTTGACAAAATCGCTTTTGACTTTATCAACCACATCTTTGGGTGGCGCGTTCAATATTCCAGAATCAACAAGCTGCACACCCCATAAAGAATAAAGCACATAAATATCGGCTATTTCTCCAGATGTGTGGCTTATCAATATTCTTTTCAAGTATTCATCGAATGGAACAGATTGGATTTCAATCTCAACATCAGGATGAAGGGCCATGTATTCTTCTACATACTGTCTCAATCCTTTTTTGATCAGATTTCCATTCTTATCTTTCACACCTTCCACTTGATAATCTGACCAATTAACCGCCATGATGAGTTTGGTTCTTCCAAAAACACTGAAGGCCAATAAAACCAGCGCGACCACTAACAAAAAAACTATCAATTTTCTCATCATTCATCCCCTCCGTTTTTAAGGATTTATTCAATCAAACAAACAAGAGTTTCTCCTGCCTCTAAAGAAATATCTGGTAAAATCAGATTATTTTGATCTTGATGGTAATCGAACATTCTTTTTTTCTTGAGATCGATTACCTTTTTTACTGGGTTTAGTACGATACTTCTCGAAATTTTCAGGTTTAATTGAGTATGACTTTTGGAATGATTAAAGATGTAAGTTATCAGTTTCTCACGTGACTTTGTAATTCTAACTTCGATCGAATCTCGATTTCCTTTTAAGCATTCAAAATCATAATAAATGTTAACCCCCGATTCCAGTATGAGTTCTTGGAGATACTTTAGATTATTAACATCACCAGTTTCTTCGTACCCAAGCCCTATCATCGTGCCTATCATGATCGTTTTCCCTTTGTGATAATTATTTTCCACTATTACAGGTACATTTCGATATTTGGCAAGAGCTTTGCCATTATTCCTGTAAGCGCAAAGATATTTAAAAGCCAAGATTTCACCAAATCCCTTGATTGATAGTTTGATTTCTTCGTCCAATTCTTTCATCCACAATTCTTCACAACCAAATACTTCATTCAAACCAGCTCCAGGGATTTTTTCACTGAGTATCCCATTCGGATTCATCCAACCTAACCTTCCATCAGCCACGAGTGTTCCGCCATTTTTCACGTATTCTTTTAGGATTTTGGCTGATTCTTCATCCATTGTTATCGAAAAAGGAAGGAAAATTATCTTGTATTTTGAGAGGTTCTTGTTCTTCAAATCCTCAAGATGCAGAAAATCCACATTTATGTTCAAATCCATTATGGCCTTATATATCCCAAAGATGTCTTTTCTAACCATATCTGCACTGCTTGCTCTCAAGCAGGCGAGCATTTTATGAGTTTCAACGTTATACAAGATTCCAACTTCAGATTCTAAAGGTTTGGAGTTGAGAAAAAGTTCCATGTTCTCAGTAATTATCTTGGAAACATTTCCCGCAGCTACTGCCCTCTCATTGATTTCACCATTATAATTGCTCAACCCAAATCCTGATATTTCATAACCACAACTCATTGGTAACCAAGCATAGTAATTCAACCCCTTGGCATTTCGTGAAACAGCTAACCATGCCCATCTTTCTACATCTTTTTCATCAACAGGTTCGCCAAAATTCAGCCCTGTTACACCATGACCAGTTTGAAGTTCTCCGATCCAAAAAGTTTTCTTTTTACTCTCACATGATGATCTACTCGCATCAAGAGCTACTCCCATTTGATGAGGTTTCAAAGGCATCCATGGACCCGTGTGTTTGGGGTAAAACGATGTTCCCCAAACATCCACTTTTTCCGATAATTTCCAATCATCAGACGCACCATAACTTATCCCTGGAATGCCATACACACAAGATATTGCCGCATGGCTCGAAACTACATGTTCTTTATCCACTGATTTGATTGTTTTAACTTTCCATTCGAGATCCTCCACTATTTTCTCCACGTTGAATTGAATCCAATCGAGTAGATCTTTGAAAGAAGAGAGGGATACATATCTTGGCGCTACAATTTCAGACCAATCTCTGTGCTTCCTATACCAAGCATTATTTAAGTTATCAATGGACTTGTATTTCTTTTTCAACCACTCAACGAATCTTTTTTGAGAATTTTCACAGTAACAAAACCAAGGATCTTTTATATAATCGATCCACGACCATTGAACTATATGGGGTTCCGACCAGACATCCCATGCATAGAAAGATTCATGTTTTAACGCTGTTTCAGCAAGCCTCATGAGATATTCAGTTATATGTTTCCTAACTTCCGGATGATCTGAACAGTAACCAGGAGAGGCCTGAGAGTGTATTTTCAACCCCGATCTGTCTTCAAAAAGCGAGTCTGGATACTCATATTCAATCCAATTTGGAGCCGAATCCGTATAGATTTGAATAATAGTCCTGATTTTCAATTCATCAGTGATTGAAAGTAAAGTCTCCATCACCCCAAGATCCCAAGAATTTGGTTCCGGTTCGGCAGTTGCCCAATCGTACCAAAACCTTATTGAATTGAAACCAAGCTCTTTTATCCTTTTTATATCCTCTATTGTTTCGTCAATATCGCTTATTTTCTGTATCATTGGTGCTCTAGCTCTATTAGCTCCATACCACACGGAAACAGGAAAAAAATCTTGTTCCATTTTGGATCAACCCCTTTCCGATGTGCAATTCAATGCCGTTGAATCAACTGACAGTGTTCGTCGAAAATTTTCAAATTATAATCGACGTCAAAACCTTCAACATTCGGTGAAACAAAAATCTTCAATTTCTTCCCTTTAGAGTTCAATACAGAAGCAGTCTCAGCTATTATTGACATCGTTACAATCATGGCAACAATCGTTGATGCAGCTGCTACCTTCTCCTTCAGACCTTCCAAAGGAACAAGGGCATCTTCTGGGGGAACACAATTATCTATTGAGACATCTGCAATATCAGAGAGTTTTTTGCCAGAGCTGTGTATAGCAGTAGAAGTCGCTTGATTAGTCATCGAGGTAATTGCAACAACGGTTATTCCTAAATCTTTAGCATACAATGCTGCTTCTACGGGTGCAGCATTTAATCCACCATGTGAATAAACAATCAAAACATCACCTTTCCTTAAAGGTTGATACCTTAGAAACCCATCCACCACGTAATTTTCCTTTCGTTCAATTAATAACAATCCTGGTGCACTCGCAGGTCCAGTGGGGCTGAACCACATCAAACGAGGATCTATGAGTGGATTTAATCCTAAGAAACTACCGTACCTTGGAAAAGCATCCAAAGCAGGTAATGTAGAGTGACCACTACCAAAAAAGTGCACTATTCCACCATTCAATATACTTTCAGCCATAATCTGAGCAACATAGGTTATTTTCTCCTTTTCTTTGGTTTTTATTTTCTCCAAGATTTTTTGCAATTTCTGGATATAAGTTTCAAAAGCCAGCAAAACGATCCCCTCCCTAATATGAATGGATTCTGTTAACTAAGAGTATTGATACAAAAAGACTTATTGCTTGTTAGAATAAGATTCCTCGTCACTATCGTTCCTCGGAATGACATAAACAAGAGAAATATCCTCGGAATGATAAAAACAAAAAATATCATCAAAATAGCAAAAACAAAAAATGCCATCGGAACGACAAAAACAAGAAGAATGTCATCCCGAACTCTTTCCCTTTGTCATCCTGAGCGTAAGCGAAGGATCTTTCGTCGCTAATGCTCCAACGGATTGACAACAAGAAAAGTACATCCCCGAACTTTTCCTTTATTGTCATCCCGAACGCATGTGAGGGATCTTATTTCCAATTGCTACTACTTCTTAAACTTTTCAAAGACTTCAATAATATTCATTTGCTATTTTTGCTTCATTGAATATCATCATCACTATTAGTTAACACTATCTATGAATTAACTCGTTCTATGATATATTTCACACAACCTAAAATTTGTGCTTCTTCTCCCAATTCAGAAACTTCTATACGGATCTTTCTTACTAAAGGACTCGTCTCATACTCAAAAACTCTCAGCGCCTCTTTTTCGAAATATCGCCATTTTTCACCGATACTAC
>DQYP01000271.1 GCA_011043375.1 Thermotogaceae bacterium
TCAACCATTATGTCGTTCAAGATATTCAACGCTTCGGTGGTTGTGAAATTGTAAATGCCAAAATCCGTTTCAACTATGAGATCGCCTTTTTTCAAAGAATCATCGAATTTGAAACTCACACTCTTGAATCTACTTTTGAGATCTTCCAGTACATCCTCTGTGAAAACCTCTTTGTCTTCCGGGGACAGTTTGAGAATTATCTTTTGATTTTCTACAAGATTATTTGCAATCACTCTCAATTTTTTCAGAACCACTTTATCATCGATTTTAACAGTTTCCAGACTGACTTTCTCAATGAACAGTTTGAATATCTCCAAAAGCTTGTAGATCAGTTTTTCAACGATTAACGTCCGTTTTTCGGTTATTTCCGATAACAACTTTTCCAATCTTTCAAGTTGGATTTCAAATTTTTTTTCATATTCAGCGACTAGTTTTTTCTCAACTTCCTCTCTTATTGATTTCTTTATTTCCTCTACTTTTTTTTCAGTCTCCGCTAAGACCTCTTCCGCTTTTCTTTTACTCTCATCGTATTCTTTTTTTGCATTTTCCAAGATGTTTTTTGCTTCCCTTTTTGCAGAATCCAAGATCTTTGTAGCCTCATTTTCGGCTTTTTTTATTATTTTCTCTGCTTCAATCTTGGGATCCAAAGTTTCTTGTTCTTTTGTTATCAATATTTTTGGTGCATCGAAGTAAATAGCTTCTCTTTTTATGAGATTATACAATTAATTCTTCGCCTCCTCCACGTGCTATCACAATTTCACCAGCTTCCTCGAGTCTTCTCACCACTTCGACGATCTTTTGCTGTGCGGCTTCGACATCTTTGACTCTGACAGGTCCCATGTAATCGAGCTCGTCTTTCAACAATGCTGCTGCTCTCTTTGACATATTCTTGAAAATCTTCTCTTTCAATTCGTCGGTGGCTCCCTTTAGAGCAAGAGCCAAGTCGCGTGTGTCAATTTCACGGAGAATGACCTGTATGGATCTGTCGTCGAGTTTCATGAGATCTTCGAATACGAACAGATGTTTTCTGATTTCTTCAGCTAATTCTGGATCCTGCTCACTTAGTTTCTCAAGTATTTCACGTTCGGTTGTTCTATCGATCGTATTCATTATATCGACTACCGTTTCCAAACCACCAACTTGACTGAATTGAGCGGTCGCAAAGGCAGCAACCTTTCTCTCTAAAACTCTTTCAACCTCTCTGACAATTTCAGGTGTAGCTCTGTCGAGAAGTGCTATACGTTTTATAACTTCAGGTCTTAGGTTTTCTGGCAACGCTCTCACAATCGCAGAAGCAGTTTTGGGATCGAGATAGCAAACTACAAGGGCGATCGTTTGTGGATGTTCGTTTTGAAGCATATTCGCGAGTTGAACTGGATCAGCCCTTTTGATGAATTCAAAGGGTTTCACTTGGAGATTTGATGTCAATCGATCGATGATTTCGAGTGCTTTATCGGGACCGAGTGCTTTTTCAAGTATCTCCTTCGCATAGGCAACTCCACCTTCAGTTATGAAATCCTTTGCCTTCACTAAATCACCAAATTCCTTTAAAACTTCTTTACGTTCTTCGTCACTTATTTTCCCTACGTTTGCAAGTTCAAGTGTTAATTCTTCTATTTCAGATTCATCCATGTTTCTCAAAACCTTGGCGGCTTTTTCAGGTCCGAGCGTTAACAGAAGTATAGCGGCTTTTCGCTTTCCCGATATAGAACGCTCTTTGGCCATGAAGCATCACCTCTTTAAAACTATTCTGTTAACCACAATCTAATCACATTTGCAACATCCTCAGGCCTCTCATCAGAGAGTTGTTCTAAATTTTGCCTAAGTTCAAGAATCTCTTTTTCTTCAGGTGGTAAAGCCTCTTCAGTGGTACGGAGACTCTCCATAATCTCTCTCTCGAGTTCCTGACGTCTAAGCATGATTTCTCTGCGTTCTTTCGCTATTCTCATTCTTCTTATCATAGTATACAACAGGATGATTATAACGGCCGTTAATAATAAGATTCCAAATGCCAATCTCACAAAGGCTCGACGCTTAGAAGCTTCTTCGAGCTCTTTGATCATCTCAGTTTCTAAAGTTTTATCGAACGGTGCTATAACTATCTCGACCTTATCGTTATTTACATTTATAGCGTTCGCCACTGCCTTTTTTATCACATCTACGTTGAGCAATGGCGTGGAATTTTGATTTGCTATTGATTCATTTATAAAGACCGTTATGCTCTTATCCAGGATCTCTCCTTCGCGATTTTCTATAACCTTTTGATAAACTTCGCTTACATTGTAATTTACTATACTTTTTTCCCTTTTTAACTCCGACTTTCCTGTTCCTTGTAGACTCTCATAAGTTGGTGGAATGTTGGATTCAGTTCCCACAGGTCCACCTACAGAGGGTGAGGTACCTTCTATGGTTTCACTTTCGGTTTGCTTGCTCACGACTATTCCTTCTGATTTGTTGGTTGGTATATATTCCTTGGATTCTTTTTCTATTTTTTTCCAATCGAGTAAGACTTCTGCCATGACAGCTACATTACCCAATCCATAAACGCGCTCTAAGGTGCTTCTAACTTTTTTTGTGTAGTAATCTTCCACCAATTTCTTCAACTGCATCTTGCTCGTCGCCATCAAGCTTTCTGACTCCAGGTTTACAAGATCACTCAATATTCGTGAGTTGTTATCAATGACTTTGACATCGGACGGCTCCAAGCCTTCGATTGCACCCGCTACGAGTTCCATAATTCCCTTGATCTGTTGTGGTGTTAAATTCATACCAGGTTCTAAAACTATCATAACCGAAGCCTTAGGTTTGGATGCTTCTCCCCTTACATAGTATGTGTATTTTGGAATGGTAAGGTGTACCCTGGCAGTTTTCACTGCTTCTAAACTTGAGATAGTTCTCTCAAGCTCTCCTTGAAGCGCCACTTGATATCTCACTTGTTTATCGAAACTCGTGGCTCCGAAAGGTTGTTTATCTAATATTTCGAATCCTCTGGATATACCCCCAAGAACACCTTCCGTTGCTAATTTCATTCTCACGGAATAAACATTTACATTATCCGGTACCAATATCGTTCCATTTGGACCTGCTTTATATGGAATCCCCATATCATCGAGTTTTTGAGCTACAACTCCTGCCTCTTTTTCACTGAGATTTTTCACGAGAGTTACGTAGTTGGTTTTTAAACCGATTGATAATAGAACTATCAGTACTATCAACACCGATAAAATTGAACCGATTATCAGTATTTTTTGCGAGGTCGTATAATTTTTCCAGCGCTCTTGTAGAAACTTATTGAAGAACTCTCTAATTCTTCTAAGCAAATCCATATGCCCTCACCTTTATAGAGGAAAGATTGGAAAGATCAAATCTTAGAAAATCTCTTCATTCATTCTCTGATAGGATCTTTTCTTCCAATGTTTGTCTTTTATATATTTTATAGTATACACCCTCATTCCTCAAAAGCTCTTCGTGTGTTCCCTGTTCTACGATCCTACCGTTATCAAGTACTATTATGAGATCTGCATCCTTCACCGCTATGATTCTGTGGGAAATTATTATGGAGGTTCTTTGTTTCATGTAGGACTTTAGGCCTTCCAATATTTCGCGTTCTGTATTCGCATCAACGGCTGAAAGAGCATCATCAAGTATTATTATCTTCGGATTCATTAGCAGAGCTCTGGCTAAGGTAACACGTTGTCTTTGACCTCCTGAAAGACTCAATCCTCTCTCTCCGACGATGGTTTCGTATTTTTGTGGAAAATTCATTATGGTGTCGTGTATCTTGGCAAGTTTTGCCGCCTCAATTATTTCTTCCATACTCGCATCAGATTTTCCATAGGCAATGTTTTCTTTTATCGTTGTGGAAAAGAGAAAAGTTTCCTGAGGGACCATAGCCATATCTTTTCTGAGAACCTCATAGGGAATTTTGTTTATATCGTGACCATCTATGAATATTTTTCCATCTGGGACCTTGTACAATCTCGTCAGTAATCTCGCAAGTGTGCTTTTTCCACTTCCAGTCCTTCCAATGACACCAATAGTTTGGCCTTTTGATATATTCAGGTTTATATTTTCCAAAGCCTTGACTTCTGCACCGGGGTAAGTAAAGTTGAGATCCTTTATCTTAACATTTCCAGTCAATTCCACAATCTTTTCTTTTGTCTTAACTTCTGGGACTTCCTCCTCTTCGAGTATTTGATTTATTCTTCTGAGGGATGCAAGTCCCCTCTCGATTATATTAACAACCCATCCGATCGAAACCATTGGCCACACGAGCATTCCCACGTACGATGTCTGGGCTATCAGATCTCCCAGAGATATTTGATTCTTTATTACCATCGTTCCACCATACCAAAGACTTATAGCAAGACTCACACCGGAAAGTGCGGTTATCAATGGAAAAAACATTCCCCACAACTTCACGAGTCTGATGTTCTTTTGCACATAGTCTTCGCTCAAATTCGTGAATTTTTCTATCTCACCTTTTTCTTGTACATAACTTTTAACGATTTGAATACCTGAAAATGTTTCCTGAGTGGCATCAGAAAGTTTGGAAAACCCTTCTTGAACGGCCATGAATCTCGAATATATCATCTTTCCAAAAAACACTGAAAGTATTGCTATCACAGGAAAAGGAATACAACTTACTAAGGTCAATCGTAGGTCTATCGTTCTGATCATTATACTAATACCAATAACAGTGAGAACAGATGCATCCACTGCCATTATCAATGCTCTTCCAAACATCATTCTCATGGCGGTTATGTCATTAGTCGCCCTCGCCATCAGATCACCTGTTTTGTGTCTATCATAGAACTTTGGAGGTAACCTGAGGAACTTTTCGAAGAGCGTTTCTCTAACGTAATAGTCCACTCTCATCGAAGA
>DQYP01000234.1 GCA_011043375.1 Thermotogaceae bacterium
ACTTGAAACGGCATGTAATTCTGCTAAAATTCTACATTAGAAGCACTCCGGCGTAGCTCAACCGGTAGAGCGGGTGGCTGTTAACCACTAGGTTGGGGGTTCGAGTCCCTCCGCCGGAGCCAGCGAGAGAAACTATTTAGGAGATATAAGAAACGGAGCCAATAAGGCTCCGTTTTTTTTTTATATTTTTTCTTTTTTTGCAACAAAGTAAAATCTTTTTATGTTGAACTATGTGGCTTTGTACTATGCAATTTCAAAAGTTCTTTTAAAGATTCCAAGAATTCAATTATCTTTTGTCCAAGACTTCTTATCCATATCAACGTTTGATTTTCAGAGGAATAACCAAAATCTTCTGGCTTTACACCTTCAGGAGCAACAGGTTTTCCTGGAAAATGGAGCTCATATAAGTTTTTACCAAAGAATATCTCTATCATAATATCTCCACTTGTGCCTATAATGTCATTTGTGAATGAAGCTATGATATGAGATTTCTCAACAACGGAAGTGTGCTTTAGACTATTATATATTTTCCACAAATGGAAGTCTTTCTCCTCCAGTTTTTTTCTGCAAAAGCCTTTATACTTCTCATCAAAGAAAATACTTCTTATCCTATTAAAAGCTTTGATAATACCGGATGGTACTTTTTGACCAGTTATTTTTTCTTTCAGGTATTTCTCGAATTCTTCTGATAGATTTTTTTTATCTCTATCAAACAAGTCTTTAAAGTATTTATATCTTCCTTTAGGAGGAAAATCCTTAAATAAATGCACACGAACAAGATCCATAGCATTTCCTATGGAAAAGATAAAAGCTTTGAATTCTGTGAATTTCTTTAGTGGTTCACCCTCGTTCCAAACTTCTTCGCATCGTTGAACTCTATAAGATATTTCCTTGGAGAGCTTTTCCAAAATATAGGTAGAATTCGTACTAATCAACCCCAAATACCACAATTATAAAAGTATCCCTACAGCTATTTGAAAAGTTCAAGCGGCTTTTCCATTTGTATGATCAATCGTGGTAAAAAGTTATCTATCATTCTGAAGATTGTTATTCATATTAAGAGAGTGATTGTGGTGTCCATTCTGCCAATTTGCATATTTTCGTTTTATGAAGCCAATCTTCTTTGCTGTTTAAATAAAGATATTTCCAATTCTCACCAGTTGCCTTTGATACTGCTTCGCACCACTTATATGCAGCCAAATTTTTTTTAGGTACTTGGATTTCCTCTCTTCCTTTTGTTTCAACTATGTAGTATCCATCTTTGGCTTTTACTATGAAATCTGGATAGAATCTGCTCCATCTTCTTTTTCTGGAATCGTAATAAGTCATGTATATTGCCCAGGGTTTTCGTGGAATATTTTTAACGAAGGATATAACATCAGTTGCCTTTTTTAGAAATCTTACAAAATCAACTTCCATTCCATTATCTACAGGTGACGATTTTATTCTTCTTTCTTCGCCTTCTTCATATGATATTCTAATGAATAAACTTTTTTCAGAATCCTCGAATTCTTTCGTCCATGGAAATCCTTCCATGCTTTTAGTTGTAATATATTTAGATACAGATACTTTAGAAATAAGTGTAGGATTTTCGAGATATGTTTTTGCGAGTTTTAATATTTCCTTTTTTACTTCTGCATACCAACCTTTTATGTAAAGGTATTTTAGAACATCGTCATTAATATTATTGATCTTTCCGTTGAAAAGACTATTTTCAATGTAATTATGAAGCATATCTATTAGCTTAGAATAAGAATGAGGGAGCGGTATCTCTCTTTCAAGTTCTTCAGCAAGTTGATACAATTTAAGTTGCGGTAAATACTCTGAAGACGCAATAAATGTTCCCTCATCAAGTATTCTACCATCCTTATCAACCACTTCATAATCATATCGTTTTGCAAAGTCTTCAATTTCTTCAACATTATACTTTCTTTTTGGAAGGTATGTATATATTTCTTCAACTATCTTATCTACATCTACAAAGTCTTCATAAGAAATATATTCTGTTTTTGGGATCGTGAGCTTCATTTCAAAATCAGGCTCATGAATTACATTAAATGAAATAAATGATTTTTCTGGAGCTTGTACAATTTTGATTCCCTCCATTGTTTCAAGGCTATCTATTATTTCAAGGAGTCTTGAAGGCCCTACTATCTCTAATAAGTTGAGCCATCTTTCTGTATCTATACCTTCATCTGGAAAGAGTTTTCTGAGACCTCTTCCTATTACTTGTTCCGGAAGAACCTGTCTTTGAGAAGCATAAGAGCGAAGCCCAAGTATAACAGTAACTGAGCGTACATCCCATCCTTCATTGAGCATCATAACACTTGAAATGACTTCAATGGGGTTATCTGGCTCATCAAGATTTCTTACAAGTTCAAGTGCAAGATCCTTATCAATCACTTTTTCTTCGCCATCCACCATAATTTTTGTCTTTATTTTATCGCTCCATTTATCAAGTTCAGAGTGAATAAGCATCATGTTTTGTTTACTTATATCAGGTTCGTTTAGGAGTAATTTATAAATTTCCAAGGCATCTTCAATCTTATCAGCCATTATAAATAATACCGCTTTCTTACCTAACTCCTTTAGTTTTTTCTTATGTATTCTCCATCTTTCGAGTGCAGCTCTAACATAAGGCATGAGTTCATCTAGCGAAGCTCCTCGTTTTACAGGAGGTGCATCATGCACGATGACTTTTGCTGGGTACTTTACTATTCCTGTTTGAAGAGCTTCCCTAAGTGAAAAGTCCACAATTACCCACGGAAAGAGCTCCCCTCTATCATTTTTTGGGGTCGCAGAAAAATCAAGTTCCATAAATACTCCCTTACCGAAGTTTTCAAGGAGTTCATCATGTAAATCCCAAATGTATTTTTGCCATTGACTCATTTCTCTATGTATGTGGTGTGCTTCATCTTTTAAGATCATAATATTGGAATAATTCGAAAGTATATCCCAAAGCTTTATAGATGATTCTTTATATGGATCCTTCCCTGGATTCATAAGGTTTGTAAAAAGAGTAATAGCATCTTCCTTTGGTTTTTCAGTAGTTCTTTTACCTATCTGATGAATGTTCGTGACAAAAATTACACCATCCTCATCAGGTGGTGGAAATCTATCGGCATCTGAATAGGCATCACGAGTTATAACTTGAATTTTGAAATCTTTTGTCCATTCAGGTGGGATAAGATCGAACTCAAAGAATATTGATAACTCTTGAAGATCCCTCTTTAATCTATCATAAACAACCAAATTTGGTGCAACGTAGAGAAAATATCTGGAATATTCTTCAGGATCCTCAAAAAGATAATTAAAATACGACCAAACGGTAAGAATTGCCATAACAAGAGTCTTTCCAGTTCCCGTAGCCATCCTAAATGCATATCGTGGATATTTGTCATATTTTTCATCTAAACTTGAAGTTAATGCCCCATATTTTTTTATCAATTCACTTACTTTTTTCATTCCTTCAACTTCATAAAGATATATGAGCGTTTCAACCGATTCTCTCTGCGAATACCAAAGAGTTTTTTCTCTTGGATTTTCAAACCAATATTCAAGAAGATAACGAGTTGTTTCCGTTACATCAGGATATCCTTCCTCTCGCCATTCCTTAACTTTTATTCTTAAGTTATTCACACACAAAGCTTCAGAAGGATATCTGGCGCTTGCATTTTTCTTTTTCCATTCCGCTTTTGCCCATGCAATACCATTTTGCAAGTATTCTTTGAATTCTCCTAATGCTTCTTCCAAGAAATATGATTCTATTTTTATAGATTTAGGATATGGTTCAAGTATAGCGTCTTGTGATACAAATATTATCTCTTCTGGTGATTTAGGTTGTTCTATTAATAATGCTTTATTATTCTTTTTGCGTGGCATTTCACTCACCCACCTTCACTGTGAGCTCTTTAGATGTTTCGCCACCGAATATGTCTGTTATTTTTACAACTACTCTGTATTCTCCAGGTGCATCATATGTGTGCGTAGCTTCTGTATCTACATTTCCTTCTCCAACTTTATTATCAAAGCTCACAAAATCGTGCTTGAAAACTACTCCATCGTAGTTCCAATCTACAGCCCAGTAGTTTATAAGTGGTAGGAAATATTTTCTTTTTTCATCTTGCGAAGCTTCTTCTATTCTCCTTCTTATCTTTTCTTCGAGGTCTTCATAACTGTGTGGGAGCTTCACCCAAAAATCTTTTATTTTTAATGTTACACTTGTTCCGTTTTTTTCTGCCTCCAAGTTTAAATAACCTGGTTCGAGAAAGCGCAATTGCTTGCGTAAATCTTCATCAAATGCTTCTTTGAAATTTGCTATTTCCAGCATTTTTTGTGTGTACTGATCCTTATTGTATTTCTTCTTAAAGAAATCCTCGATAGTTCTCATTGGTGGTATGTGAAGTAGTTTTATAGATATATCCTTTTTGTCCCAAATGTCCATGGCTCTTTCAAAAGTATCTGGCGCCCAATCCCAACCAAGAATTACAAGAGCCCATTTATTCTCGTAATATTGAGTGTCTTTAAACTCTTCTATAACGCTATTTATTTCTGCAGGAGTAACAGGAAAATCCATCTGCCCCACATGAATTACTTCTTTTTCTTTTTCCTTCATACCATGTAGGTATTGGTATATTTCTTTCATTGGTGCAGCTCCATAAAGGTTAAGGATCAATCCTATGATTTCTTTTCTGCTCTTGAAACCATTACTAATGTAGTTTGCAATTGTTATAAGGTAGAAGGGTTTTGGAGGCTTTCCATATTTTGGACGTTTGTTTTCATCTTCTACCTTTATTCCAAGCATCTTAGAGTTTTCAATATCAAGTAGTCTTTTCCTTGTCACATGGATCGCATACTTTGACATGTCTGTACATA
>DQYP01000169.1 GCA_011043375.1 Thermotogaceae bacterium
ATTTCACCACCTCAATAAAAAAGCAAATTCCTGCTATTCACTTCCTTCATATGCTGGGCAGAAGATATAGTAGGCATCCACAATTTAATACTTGCAATTCAGGTGGTTGAAAAATCGCTCATCCTACGCCAATTCCACGCAAAAGTGATGAAAGAAGCGGGTGAAGAATAACATGAGTTGGCATCTATTTTCATTGACTTTCGAGCTCATGTCCTCACTACATGTGGGGTTTCATAAGGAAGTCAAGATCTGAATACCACTGACAAAGGTTCTTTCAGAAGTCGTGGTAGATAGTCCACAACACGTCAATAAAGCAATGTGGGGCATCATGATTTCTTGTGGTGCGTCACTTTTGTAATTGAGAAAGACAGAAATAGATATTTCGCGTATTGTCCAGAACTTCAAGGGTGTTACACTCAGGGAGACACTTGTGAAAAAGCACTTGAGAACATGGAAAAGTTATCAACAGATTCTTGATAGACGAGTGTTAAGTGGTTGAGAATCGTTCATAATCTTTTCTGCCACAATCTTGGTTTAGGATAGTACAAGTTTGATTTAGAAGAATATATCGACTTCTTAACAGAAAATGTTAGAAGATATTTATAAGAAGCAATTTTGGCTATCAGCTCTTGCGAGAGGTACAATATTTATGGGAGGAATTCTGATGCTTAATGGAAAAGTGGTTTTGGTAACAGGAGGCACAGGAACATTTGGGAAAGCTTTTACAAAGTACGTGTTTGAGCACTACAAGCCAAAAAAGGTGATAATATTCAGTCGAGACGAATTCAAGCAGTACGAAATGGCCAAGGTATTTTCTCCTAACAACTACCCTATAAGGTACTTCATTGGTGATATTCGTGATCAGGCAAGACTGTATCGAGCGTTCGAAGGTGTGGACTATGTTGTTCACGCCGCTGCTCTAAAACAAGTACCAGCAGCGGAGTACAATCCATTTGAAGCCGTTAAGACGAATATTGTTGGGGCTGAAAACATTGTAAATGCCGCTATTGATATGAGAGTGAAAAAAGTCGTGGCCATCTCCACTGATAAAGCTGTAAATCCGATAAATCTGTATGGAGCTACTAAGCTTGTCATGGAAAAAATAATGGTAGCTGGAAATGCTTATGTTGGTGCTAGAGATACTGCTTTCTCGGTAGTGAGATACGGAAATGTAGTGGGAAGTAGGGGAAGTGTTATCCCATTTTTTGCCGATCTTGCAAAGCGAGGTGTAAAAGAACTACCGATAACACACGAAGATATGACTCGATTTTGGATAAGAATAGAGCAAGGCGTTCAGTTAGTTATCGCTGCTTTAGAAGAGGCACTGGGAGGAGAGATTTTCGTTCCAAAGATACCAAGTATGAAGATCGTCGATCTTGCTAAAGCCATGGTGCCAGATTGTGTGTTTAAGTTTATAGGGATAAGACCTGGAGAAAAGATACACGAGACACTTATATCGGAAGATGAAGGTGCAGATGTTGTGAAAATGAGGAAAAACAGTATGGATATATACGTAATATTACCTCAATTTGCGCCAAGATCAAGTATCTATGATAAATACAGAGAAAGTGAAAGGCTTGGAAGACATTTCAGTTATAAGAGCAACGAAAATGATTGGTGGCTCACAAAAGAAGAACTTAGAAAAATGGTTAAGCCTTTCTTGAGGAGAGGATCTTGATGGAAGCGATTCCTTATGGCAGACAGTGGATAGATGAGGAGGATATATCCGCTGTAGTTGAGGTATTGAGAGGTGACTGGATAACGCAGGGTCCAAAAGTGGAAGAGTTTGAAAGAGCGATAGCAGATTATGTGGGAGTTCGATATGCCGTTGCATTTAATTCGGGCACCTCTGCTCTTCACGCGGCTTATTTTGCCGCGGGTATTACAGAAGGAGACGAGATTATAACTTCACCTATAACCTTTGTTGCCACCGCCAACGCAGCGCTCTATTTGAGAGCACAAGTGACTTTTGCAGACATAGATATGAAAACTTATTGTCTTGATCCTCAAGAAGTAGAGAAAAAGCTCACACCGAGGACAAAATTGGTAGTTCCTGTATCTTTTGCCGGTTATCCTGTTGATCTTGAACCTTTTTTTGAGCTAAGGGAAAGACATAACTTTACCATAATAGAAGACGCGTCACATGCATTAGGAGCAGTGAGAAACGGCAAAAAGGTGGGTCAAGAGGCGGACATGACAGTGTTTTCGTTTCATCCTGTGAAACACATAACCACAGGAGAAGGTGGCATGGTTGTTACCAACAAAGAAGAATTCTACGAAAGATTGAAAATGTTTCGAACCCATGGTATTACAAAAGATCCGGATAAACTCACTAAAGATGAAGGTCCCTGGTATTATGAGCAACACTACCTTGGATATAACTACAGACTTACAGATTTTCAGTGTGCTCTGGGTATCTCACAATTGAAGAAGATCGAATATTTTCTTGAAAGAAGAAATGAAATTGCCAGGAGATATGATATAGCTTTCGAAAACATGCCACAAATAGTACCAGCCCCAAGCGTTTTAGAACCTGATCGACATGCCTATCATCTTTATCCAATCCTTTTGAATGATGTAAATCGGAAGGATGTTTACCTGAAACTTCGGGAAAAAGGTATCTACACTCAAGTTCATTATATTCCCGTTCACCTGCAGCCATATTATCGTAAGAAATTTGGTTTCAAACCGGGGGATTGTCCACATGCGGAGTACTATTACAAACGCGAGCTATCAATACCAGTGTATCCCAAGATGACAGACGAGCAACAAGAATACGTCATTTGTTCTATCCAAAAAATTATTTAGGCAGGTGAAAAGAGTGTGGAATTCAAAATAGGTAACAAGTATATCGGAGATGGTCACCCTGTCTTCATAGTAGCTGAAATGTCATGTAACCATCTGCAAAGATTCGAATACGCTGTTGAGATAATCAAGAAAGCTAAGGAAGCCGGAGCTGATGCAATAAAGCTTCAGACATACACTCCGGATACCATGACTATTGATTGCAACAATCAGTATTTTACCTTAGAGGGTACAATATGGGCTGGCAAGAGCTTATATCAGTTGTATGAAGAAGCCTACACCCCATGGGAATGGCATCCAAAACTGAAGAAAATTGCTGAAGATGAAGGACTTGTGTTTTTTTCAACACCTTTCGATAAAACAGCGGTTGATTTTTTGGAAGATTTGAACGTGCCAATATACAAAGTGGCCTCGTTTGAAATAACGGATATACCTTTAATTGAATACATTGCTTCAAAAAGAAAACCTATAATTCTTTCAACTGGTATAGCCACATTAAGCGATATAGAGCTTGCTGTAAGCACAATAAGAAACCAAGGAAATAATCAAATAGTTTTGTTAAAATGCACAAGTTCTTATCCTGCACCAATAGAGGAAGCTAATTTAAGGACCATACCCAATCTAGCTGAAACATTCAGGGTAGTATCGGGACTTTCCGATCACACCGAAGGAATTGCTGTTCCTATTGGTGCTGTGGCGCTTGGTGCTAAAGTGATAGAAAAGCATTTTACTTTAGATAGATCATTAGGCGGACCTGATGCAAAGTTTTCACTAGAACCTGACGAGTTTGCTGAAATGGTTAAAGCTGTTAGAAATATAGAAAAAGCACTCGGACAAATTAGTTATGAACTGACTGAAAAAATGAAAAAGGGACGAGAATTCAGTAGATCTTTATTTGTCGTAAAGGATATAAGAGCAGGAGATATTTTTACAGAAGAAAATGTTAAGTCTATTAGACCAGGAATGGGATTAAGCCCAAAATATCTAAAAAAGGTTCTTGGACGTAAAACTAGAAAAGATATCAAAAGAGGAACACCATTAAACTGGGACTTCATAGATTAAAATGGTGGTGAGGGTATAATGATTCAAAGTGGTTCAATAAGATTGAGACCAATAAGTGAAGATGATACTGACTTAATTCTTGAATTGAGGAACGACCTAAAAAACGCTGCAAATTTTTTTTCAGATCCCCCGTTGTATGATTTTGGCCATAAAAAATGGCTTGCTTCTTTGGATTTAAATGGAATATATATGGTCATAGAATATGTTGGGGAAAAAGTAGGAACAATTGCTATAACAAATATAGATTATAGACATCAAAAAGCAGAGTATGGAAGAATTGTGGTTAAAGATTCTTATAGAGGTAAGGGAATTGCCTTTACCGCAAGTAATTTATTAATTAGTTATGTCTTTCATAATCTTCCAATTCGAAAAATAAACCTTGAAGTATTTGCAGATAACATACAGGCAGTTCGATTTTACGAAAAGCTTGGTTTTGAAAAAGAGGGTTTGTTTAAGAAAGAATATTACAAAAACGGAACTTGGAAAGATGTTCTAAGAATGGCATTATTTAGAGAAACATGGGAAGAAAAATATGCGAATAGCAATAAGAACTAGTGGAGGTAAAAAAATTGGACTTGGACATCTTTTTCGTTGTTTATCATTAGCACATGCTCTTAAAATTACTAGAAAATCTGTCGAAGTTCTATTTATTGCAAACAAAGAATCCCAAGATTTAATTTTAAAAAATGGGTTCAATTTTATAAATTCTGAATACTTTAATAAAGCAGATTTAGAATTAATAAAAAGTATAGAACCTACCGTTATAATCTTTGATTCGTATTTGGCCTCAAAAGAATATCTTGAAGATCTAAAAAGCATTTCCTTTATTGTTCAATTTGACGATAACAATGACATTTATGGGCCCATTGTTGCAAATATCCTTATTAACGGTAATTTGCACTCAAAATTTCTTGATTATACCTCAAAATATGATGATACATTATTTTTACTTGGACCAAAATATTTGGTGATGAAACCAGAATACTGGAACTTGAG
>DQYP01000189.1 GCA_011043375.1 Thermotogaceae bacterium
AGTTTCTTTTGTATTAATACTCTTAGCTAACAGAATCAAGGTATTGTGGGGAGGGCCTTATTTAAGGAATAATGAGGCTTTTGATAAATTTCAATACTTTTAGTTAGTAGAATCACTTTAGTGAGGGGAGGAGGTCAAAACCGTAAAAAGAGGTTTAATTTGAAGATATTCATAGAAGATACAAAAGAAGGTTTAAAGTTCATGAGGTAGCAGGATTCAACGCACAACAATTTGGTTACGTTCAGACTTTCTGGACTTTTGGAATACTCCTTGGGAGTATAATGTTGTGCACAATATTGCTTAAAGTTTCCATCAGTAAACTTTTTAAAATAGATCTATTGGGAATGATGTATGTGGGAATTATTTTCTCATTTGAATCCTTTCCAATAACAACCAATTATTTCGGAGGTCCAACTTGGAATTATTTCTTTTTGGTAGTTGGTTCACTTTTGATAATAGGAATTTTCAATATAATACTAAATATACCAATAAATATATATTTCCAGAAAATGGTTCCAACAAATATAAGATCGAGAGTTTTTTCATAAAAAGGTTTATTATCTCAGCTTGCCGTTCCAGTTGGTTCACTAACTTTCGGTTTATTATTGGATAAATTTCCAGCTTATTTGGTGTTGCTGTTTATGAATATTGTGCTTTCTATAATATTGGCAATATACATTTTCAAAAGTCCAAAAGAAATTTAGTAGAAGAAGCTAAAGGCTAATCATCCGAAATAAGGTCTTCCTAATATACTAAACTTATGAATGAAGTGAAGGAAAATAGGTATTGAAACTGGTTTTCAGGCCTCATCTCATTCTTTTGTGGCTTTTATTTAAAGTCCATAACTTGAGATATTATCAATATTCATTTTCTTAAAAAATATGATAATATATATATGTATTCATTCCAAAGTGGAATTTTAATAAAAGAAATTCATATTTAATTCTTGGGGGTATAACCGTGTCGAAACAGAACCGAGCCTTCAGAGAGTTAGGGCCGTTAGTAGCTCTTATCGCTTTGGGAGTATTCACTGCCATTTTAAATCCAAGATTTCTCTCTATTTATAATCTTCAAACTTTGGGTAAACAAGCCGCTATTTTTGGGATAATGGCCATAGGTGAAACGTTTGTAATAATGTCTGGTGGAGGTTCAATAGATCTTTCACCTGGTTCTATGGTGGCATTGATCGGTATTGTATCTACCTATATGATCGTTCATGGAATACCAGTTTTTATAGCGATCTTAGTGTCTTTGGGACTTTCGATTCTTATAGGTCTATGGCATGGTTTTTTTGTTAATAAACTAAAAGTTCCGGCTTTTATTATTACTCTTGGAACACTTACGATAGCAAGAGGTATGGCAGCGGTTATAACAAAAGGTTGGCCAATTGTGGGATTACCCAAGAACTTTGTAATGATAGCACAAGGGGATGTAGTGGGATTTCCGATACCGGTTATCATACTTTTTACTGTGTTACTGATTACTCACTTTGTACTTGAAAAAACAGTTTATGGTAAACACCTACGAGCAACTGGAGGTAATGAGGTTGCTGCAAGATTCTCTGGAGTTAAAGTCGAAAAGGTGAGATATATAGCTTTTGTAGTATCAGCCTTTTTGTCAGGTCTTGTTGGAATAATTGTTGCTGCAAGGCTTTCACAAGGGCAGCCAGGCGTTGGAGGAACGTACGAGCTTTACGCAATAGCATCGGCTGTTATTGGTGGAACGAGTTTATCGGGTGGTGAAGGATCAGCACTGGGAGCTGTCATAGGAGCTGGAATAATATCGCTTTTGTGGAATGCGCTGGTCATGTTAAATGTTTCTACTTATTGGCATAATGTTATCATAGGCGCTGTTATAGTGATTGCAGTTACATTGGATATTTTGAGAAAAAAAAGCTTAGCAAGATCAAAATAAAATCTACCAGACCTAAAAATGGGAGGTGTAACATCATGAAACGCTTTTTTCTGGTATTAGTAATTTTGCTTTTAGGGACTGTTATGATTTACGCGGCCACTTTTGCTGTTATCGGAAAGTCTGTTCATCCTTATTGGTCACAAGTTGAACAAGGTGTTAAAGCGGCTGGAAAAGCACTTGGGGTTAAGACACAATTTTTTGTACCTGCAAAGGAAGATATAAATGCACAGCTTCAAATGCTAGAATCCTTTATTGCTCAGGGAGTTGATGGGATAGCAATCGCGCCTTCAGATCCTACCGCTGTTATCCCAGCTATAAAAAAAGCTCTTGAACTTGGAATACCCATTATAACATTGGATACTGATACTCCAGACTCTGGAAGATACGTGTATATTGGAACTGACAACTATACAGCTGGCTATATAGCTGGTGAAACGATGAAAAAGCTCCTAAATGGAAAGGGAAAAGTGGTTATTGGAACTGGATCACTAACCGCGATGAATTCATTACAAAGAATGCAAGGATTTAAAGATGCAATCAAAGACACAGAGATAGAAATACTCGATACCCTTAATGATGAAGAAGATGGTGCAAGGGCACTCTCTATGGCAGAATCAGCCCTTAATGCACATCCCGACCTTGATGGATTTTTTGGGGTATATGCTTACAATGGTCCAAGTCAGGCACTTGCAGTTAAAAATGCTGGTAAAGTTGGAAAAGTGAAAATAGTCTGTTTTGATACAACACCAGATATTCTTCAATATGTAAAAGAAGGTGTAATTCAAGCTACAATGGGGCAAAAACCATATATGATGGGTTATCTCTCGGTTGCTGTACTTTTCAACATGTCAAAACTTGGTGTCACTAATACCTTAATGATGCTTCCAAAAGATAGGATAATTGATACGGGCGTAGATGTTGTAACACCTGAAAACTTGGATGATTATTTGAAGTATATGGAAGAACTTGGAATACCAGTAAAATTTTAGGATTTTCGCCGGGGTGCTTTAATAGCATCCCGGTCGTTTCTGTCAGAAATTCTATGAGGTGATCGTATGGAATACATATTGGAGATGAAAAATATAACCAAAGAATTTCCAGGGGTAAAGGCACTTGATAAAGTGGATTTTGAGGTTAAAGACGGAGAAATTCTTGGTCTTGTTGGTGAAAATGGCGCTGGAAAGTCCACGTTGATAAAGATAATAGGTGGCATCCATATTCCAAGTAAAGGTGAAATATATGTTGGAGGAAAGAAAGTGGTTTTTAATTCTCCAAACGATGCATTTTCGAAAGGGATTTCAATTGTACATCAGGAATTGAATTTGTGCCCAAATTTAACTGTTGCGGAAAACGTCTTTTTAGGTATGGAGAATTTGGGAGAGGGTAGAAACAATTTCTTGAAAACGGTTGATATGAAAAAATTAGAAGAAGCCGCTCAAAATCTTTTGAACAGAATAGGTGCTCAATTTTCTCCAAATACATTGGTGAGAGAACTCTCCACGGCACAACAACAGATGGTAGAGATATGTAAAGCTTTGGCACGTAATCCTAAAATGATTCTCATGGATGAACCTACATCCAGCTTGAGTATCGAGGAAGTTGAAAGATTGATGAAAATAATAAAGGAACTCAAAAAGCAAGGAATATCAATCGTTTTTGTTTCTCATCGAATAGAAGAAGTTGTTGGTATATGCGATAGGGTAATAATATTGAGGGATGGCAAAAGAGTTGGAACACTTGAAAAAGATGAGATAGAAGAAAATAAAATAATAAAATATATGGTTGGAAGAGACGTGGAGCTTTTTCCCAAACATGTTGAGCGAAAAAAAGGTGAACTAATTCTTGAGGTCAAAAATCTGAAATGGCAGAAAATGGTTAAAGATGTTTCCTTTAAGCTCCATAGAGGAGAAATTTTAGGATTTGCCGGTCTTGTTGGAGCCGGTAGAAGCGAAACGATGCAGCTGATATTTGGAATAAACAAGCTCGAAAATGGTGAAATGTTTTACAAAGGACATCCTTATAATCCCGAATCACCATACGATGCGATCAAAAATGGCATTGCATTAATACCGGAAGATCGTAAATTGCAAGGATTGATACTACAAATGTCTGTTAAAGACAATATTGTAATACCCTCTTTGAGGAGAATTGCAAAATCTGGTTTCGTGTTAGATGAAATTAAAGAAAGAGAGATAGCTAAAGAATTCGTCAATAAATTACAGGTGCGAACTCCTTCCATATACCATATTGCCAACAACTTGAGTGGTGGCAATCAACAAAAGGTTGTCCTCGCAAAATGGTTGGTGTCAAAATCTGATGTCTTGATATTCGATGAACCTACACGCGGAATAGATGTTGCCTCCAAGGCTGAGATTCATAAGTTGATGGAAGAATTAGCTGCTCAAGGATATGGTGTTATAATGATATCTTCGGAACTTCCAGAAATTTTGAATTTGAGTGATAGAATAATAGTTATGTTTGAAGGAAAAGTCATGGTAGAGCTTGACAATTCTAAACGAAATATCACCCAAGAAGAAATCATGTACTACGCTTCTGGAAAAAAACAATTGGTAAATCCTTAGAGTCTATAACACCCTGTCTAATGTAAAAACTAATTTACAAGCAACCTAAAAAGCTTAGGAAACTGAATAAGAGTCTCAATCAAAATTGTTAACTGCATTCCAACTAACATGTATGTAATCTGCGAAGTCAAAGTCTTTCTATTTACACTCGCTAACTTCACCCTCAACTTAAATCTCTCCACAAACCATTCTATCTCCCATCTTTTCAAGTACATATATCTTCTCATCTCTCCTTCCAAAAATCTATTTCCTTCCTTTCCCTTTGGACTTAGATTTTTCCATTTCAGTGATGTACTATCAATGACAAGCAATGTTCCAAAGAGTTTTTTCAACTTCTTGCTTAGTTTCTTTAAACACATCA
>DQYP01000306.1 GCA_011043375.1 Thermotogaceae bacterium
CATTCCGATTTTCTCTTCACCCTTGATATATAGTCAATCATAAGTTCCGCAAATGGATTTTCTGAATCTGAAAATTTTTTCAAGTTCTCATTCAGCTTTATAAGGTTTTCTACATTTTCCCCTCCATTTACAAACAGATATTTTTTCTCCCGATAGCTCTTCGACGGTGAAGGAACATAGTCAAAGTAATACGAGACTCCAAGAGGAGCAAAGAAAAGCACCATTTTGCATAAAGCACACATCGGATAAAAATTCTTTGACCAGTATTGATTTATAAGATCCTTGCTCACACCTACTGGCAATAAATGTTCCTCACTCAGGTTAAGGTTTTTGCCGGCTTTATACATACCACAAACTGAGCATTTAAGGGATTTTTCATCAGGAATGAGATTCCTTTCATCCAGAACCGGCTCTATGTAATCTTTTTTGAATTTTTCTTTAAATTCATTCAAACTCTTTTTCGCAAACGGTGGATTTAGAAAAGACACCTGACCAAAAAAGTTGTTTGAGAGAATGACACGAAGGACATTGGTATAAAAGAAGCGTTCTTTTATGTAATCACTATCAAAGAGATCTTTTAACCTTTCAATAGAAGTGATTATCGTCTGAAGCTGAAGCGTTGAGTTTTCGTCAATTTTTTTAATCTTATTAATTTTTGATATGTTCTTTTTAATTTTGGAAAGCTCTTCGGATAAGTGCTTGTATTCTGTTTTCCTTTTGTATTGTTCATCCATCTTTTTTATTAGATCAAGCGGCTTAGCTTCACCAAATACTTTCTTAAGTTCCCCAAGGTCTTTCTTTAAAGATATAACATCTTCAATTGTCTTCAGGAGTTTGTTTATAGAATCAATTCGCCTTTTATGAAGGGGTTCGTAATACTCCTCATATAGGGAAGAAAAATAATATTCGGGCATGTTTTCAAGTGCTGAGCTATCAAAAGTTATACATCTTTCTTCCTTCTTATATGGAATATTGTACTTATCAAGAACTCTTATGAATCCAACAAGCCCCATGTTGTAGTACCAATCGTTCATACATACTCTCAGCTCCAATTCAGATCACCTCTATCATTCCAAATCCCTGATTCCTTCTAAATCCAACACCAAGCTCATATAAATCCCTTAAATCCTCAAGAGCTCCTGACAGCTTAAAAACTCCCTTCCATGCCTCTATGTACAGGAATTCTCCTTTATCAAATCCACTTATCCTTTCTTTAACCACTACCTTTTTCATATTTACAGGTTCGAACCTCAGAGGTTTTTTAATACCATATCCACGATAGTTTTTGAGTGAAATGTCAGAAATGTAGTTGAGTTCTCTTGAAAAATTCTCATCCCTGATGCTTAAAGGTTTTCCTGATTTATCCTTTATGTGTATTGGGGATAATGTCTTAAAAACCACTGTTTCATCACCTATAACTTTTTGAGGAAGGAGGGTGATTTTCTTCAAATCTAGTTTTTCTTCTCTGTAGCTGAAGGTATTTAACCTTTTCAAACCATTGTATACATTGATCAGAATTTTTGGATCAGGAGAGCTAAAAAACCATCTTACATTACCTTCAAACTGTATTCTTTCATCATCTATTTTTGGATTCTTCAGCAACACAGCAAATGTATAGCTCTTCGTCGCTTTGTTCTTCTTATCATCTCCATAAATGAACAATTTCCTGTAGAGAATTTCATCTTCTTTCTTCAAAATATCTTTTATCATGCTGACAAAAATTATGCGGTATGATACGGGCAGATCTTTAGTTTCAAATTCACAAAAAAATCTCATTTCAACTCGCCCCTTTTGAAAATTCACATCATTTTCATTCTACTACGGTTATTCACGGGATACAAAATTTTACAACCTACATATTATTGACCCATAGTGTTACTCATTAATCGCTCGCTCTTTTAACGTAAAGAAAGCAACAATAGTAACAATCTACGCAATGAACCATAGTATTACACCAATAAGGACAATTACAAGGACAGCGCTCCATTTGTAAAGACTTGCCGCTGTATTGAGAGTATTTACTCTAACAGCAAGCAAATGATAGGTTTTAACGAATAAAATATAATGAAATAACTGCAATGCCTGTACATCTAATGGCAACCGACAAATCAGCTTAAAAACCTATGGTGATTATTATTTGCAGATAAAAAAACACTAGAATTACATTCAAAATAACTGCGATTAAGAAATAGTTGAATATTCCGCTTTCACCTGTAGCCTTGGAGATCTCGTTAACACCCACGAGAAAAAGCGCAATTCCAATGATACTAAAAAACCATGTTGGGAAAAGAGAAAGTAAAGTAAATAACCTTCCAAGCCCTACCAAAATCCCACTTTGTTTCATAAAAATCTGATCTTTCAAGTAACAACAACCTTAATTCTATTGGATCAATCTACTCATTGGTATGATATATTTCCCTTTTAAATTCATATCAGCAGGACTTCGCTTTGATTCTCCCGAAGAAGATTATAGCACTTTAGTATTGTTCAATATGGAAAACATATTAGGAGGGATTGGAGTAGCTGAAAAGAAGTGAAGAAGAGTGGTTAAAATTTGCTTTTGAAGTATAACGGGTTTATGGATTGTTGAAATTTCACTTTCGTGTTAAGTATTTTGTCGAGTTACAAAAAGTTAAAACAAAAAAGTGGAGCCTTCTGGCTCCGCCTTTTACATTGTACCGTAACCCCTAAATAATTTCTCTCAATGGCTCCGGCGGCAGGACTCGAACCTGCAACCACCTAGTTAACAGCCGTTCCATCGAAAATACTCAGTTATGACGCGGAGAGCTCGTATTGACTCGCAGAATGTGACTTAAGTCTGGTAGCAAAGGCTCGTTATCAGCGAGATTCGCAGATGTGGATCAGAGATCTATACTGTCCAAGAAAAGTTTCACAACATTCTGAAGAGCTCATCCGGGCTGGCTATTGTCACTTCGGAAGCACTTTGCGATATGATCAAAATCCTGGCTTTATTTTTTACGAGTGAATCACACTTTCGAGCTAATCAGAGTATTACCTTTTTTCAGCATTTTGTTTCCTCTTGTAACCCTTTTTCTTTAGCTTTTTCAAAACAAAATCTTTGATCTCCTCTGCTATTTCCACTGCGCTACGGGCTTCCTCAACATCTGGAAAGTAGAAATCATCTGGATACCTTATCTCTACAGCGTAGTCAGTTAGAGCGACTACATCCACTCTGTTCAGATTTTTGAAATCTGGGTCAAGCTCTGAACACAAAGCGATGAGATATGCTATATCGTGCGTGCGGGATATTTCCTCACCGTTGAAAATGAGAAAAGCTTTCAGATATTTCTCAGCGCACTGTTGCGCGTGAAAACACACTGCATCTGTTACAGGCTCATCTGTTTCGAGTTCATCCTTGGCGACTTTCAGGTCGTTGTCCGCTTTTAGGATCCATTTCCTTACCGTATCCTCGTTCAAAGATCCACACCCTCCTTGAGAGCGTAATGAACAAGGTATCCAACATCGTTTTTCTTTCTTTCCACCTCGTTTGCCGTTTGCAGGATGATGTCACTGAGAATTCTGTAGCGTGCAAGTTCCATCCTTATGAGCGCGGTTATCTCCCTCTTGATCTTTCTGCTTAGAGAGCCCTCTATGATCACGAGCACATCCCAGTCGCTGTCTTCTCTGCTTTCCCCTCTTGCACGTGAACCAAAGAGCACCATTCTCCTGCATTTTAAGTTGTATTTTCTCAGAATGTCTGAGATCACATTTTTGATGATCCTTCTTGCTTTCTCATCAGTGATTTGCGAAGCTTTCATGAAATTCACTCCTTCCTGATGATCTCTATCCCTATTAGTTCAAATGCTTACATGATGGTATCTTCATCGGCTTTTCTTAAATAAAATGAAATCCCATATCATTGTATATAGTAACCCTTATTCATCATCTCCTGGATAACCTCTTCTCTCGATAAAGGATCTTCACTGCCTTGATAACATAAACCTCCACACATGAACGTGAGAAAGTTGTCTAACAGACCATCTATTTACCCTCTCAAAAATATGGGTTTTTGTATGGTAGCGGAGGATGACTCGGTTGATTCAGTCATAAAAGAAAAGAGTCGTATGAACGCAGATTTTCAATGAAGTGTGCAAACACACAGATCAGATTCAGAGATTTTTCAATGATGTCTTTAAATTCCTCTACCGATATACCTAGAGTATTTTTGGAAGGTTTTTAATGTGAAATGCTGTATATCTCCCATTTGGGTGTTTGTAAAAACACACATGACCTCCCTTCTGTCTAACGCGTTGAAAACCTAAGACAAACAGAACTTTTTCCATGGTTTTTGGATCAACTATTGGAATATAACTCACTCTTTCACCTCTATCACTTCAAGGGCCACAAATTCTAAATCTTCAACTTTTTCTTTCGCCTCCTTTAATACGAGCTCAAGCACCTCTTTTAAATTTCTTCTCACCTCTTCTATAGAATCCTCCACAGTATGAACTCCTGGCACATTGGGAACTATTCCGATATATTGCCATGCTTTAGGATCATACTCAATGATAGCTGTAAACGTTTTTCTCACGATTTGCGCCTCGCCTTATAAGCTTTAATTCACTGGTAGTATTATATCGTAAGACTTCCATCTCCTCTAAAATTCGATAAAAACGTAATTCGCAGATGTGGGGCCAAAGACCTTCCATGAATCAGATTATTTCGCATGTTCACAATTTGTTTTCAAGGAACTTTCAGATATTTCCCCTTACCTTCTTAGAACCTGGCCGCTTCACCTAGTTCATTCCAAAGCTCGAAAAACTCCCGTCATATGGATCCTTCAAGATCAACCGATATTGTATCCACGTCGCTTC
>DQYP01000236.1 GCA_011043375.1 Thermotogaceae bacterium
CAAAAACATCTTTTTGACAAAGTTTTCCTCATTTGCATCACCTGATATATTTGATATATTATATCATGAAGCGGCAAAAGAAGTACCTCTTTTGGGCATTCGGATAATTGACACCTTTTTCTCACGGTATATCTGTTGCGAATCATACGCGCTGTCTGCGAGGAAATACTCATATCCCTGGCCGGAATCTATTTGTGCCTTTGCCACTGTTGAGTTGCATACAGCAACTGTCGTTGGCATCCAATCCTGAATCAATAGGTTTTTTTACATCCAAACTCATATGTACCTTTCTTCCATATTCCCAGCCTTTTGTTGTCTTTGTCCAACTGGATTGAGGGTCTTTGTACTTCCCTCTCTGCCTTGTTTGCTAACAAAGTTAGAAGGCAAAAGCTTGTCTAACTGCTCAATAATCTTTACAATATTTTTGTAAGCTCTTATGGTACTATTTACTTGGGCTTCCTTTTTTGTGTTGGAATATTTCAATGGTGCTACCATTGAAATATGGGAGGCCCACTTTTTTTCGTGACATCCTATGTTTATATGTTTTTTCAGAGGGCCTTAACTATTGAGCGCTATATTGTCCAAAAATCTCCCTAATTCTTTCTACAAAATTACCGCTGATCAAACTGATCTTTTCTTTGAATTTTGGTTCTCGTTCCAAAGCATTACAATACCAGTCTTCCAAATCGTCAATATTCGAAGGAAAACATATTTTAGACAATACGCGCTGCTCAATCTCGGCTACCAAGTTGGGGTTAAACCAGGTGGAAATACTAGCTGTTGGTATACCTAAGAAGGAAACATTATACAAGACTGTGCTGTTAATTCCAATAACCACAGGAAATTTCGTTTCACGCTCAAGTATAAACTGCTCTGCTGTTCTTGCTGGTTTAACAACAGTGAATCCTGTATTGTTCACGGTTTTGTCTACAATCTTCTCAGTCGGATGAGGAATATAAACAAGCTCGTCAACGATATTTTTTAATTTTTCCGCTATTCCATTTAACGCATCTAAATACGATTTTTCGTCAACTATGCTGTGCTGATAAAATGGTTGACCTATAAAATATATAACTCTCTCAGAACACTGTTTAGATTCCGACACCCCATCATTTGAATTCTTAATCATCAATTTTGACAGATAAGATGCTGCAGCAAGAAAAACAGGGTATTCTAACTCAATGACATTCGGAATTTTTAATGTGCCACGCTCACTTCTAAAAGAACGCACAAGAATTTTTATCTTCTTGTTGCGTCCATATCCCCACCAAAACTCTGTTGAAACCAATGTAATCAATTGCCATACCGTATTACGAGTATTTTCATGCAACCATCTCTTCATTCCCTTTAGTAACGGATACTTTCTGTACAAGATCAATCCGTCTTCGATCAGCAATATTGTTGATTCTGTATGTTTTAGGACAATTCTCGAGAGTATATGTTCATCACTATAAATAACAACATAATGCGGAGAAAAAGAATTTATAAAACCAATCAAACGACTTATTTCTTTTCTTATATGTGCTATCTTCTTCAACTCGAAGAAGAAAATCTTTAAACTAAAATCCGGTTTACTTAGAACCTTAAATGTATAAATATTATCCAACAAATCTCTGTACGTCTGAAGATACTCCTTGTACTCAAACTCGTCTGAGATGACAAATACATGTTTCCCTTTGATGATGCTACTTACCGACAAGCTAACTGCTAGATGACTTGGTCGAAACACTATATGTAATATCCTCAGTCTGCCCATTTCTACGTTCTCCATAAGATATCTTCGTATATTTCCAAATAACGTTTTCCTATTTCATCCCAAGAAAAACTTTTTGCATGTTCGACGATAGCTTCTCTAAACCACTCCTTATTCAGCATTTCTTTGATAGCTAATGCAATACTTTTCGGCTTATAATCTTTGGAGAGAATGAATGCTTCCCCGGTAAAAATATCATCAACACCTTCCAATGATTCAATTGTGAGAACAGGTAGACCAGCAGCCATTGCTTCTAAGAAAACCAAAGGCAATGCCTCAGATGTTGAAGTTAGTATAAAATAATCAGACGCCCAATAAGTGTCCACAAGATCTTGACCAAATACTTTCCCTTTGAAAATTACCATATTTTTCAGACCGTTCTTCTGGGCAAAATCCTCAAGCATCTTTCTTTCAGGACCATCTCCAACTAAAACATATGTAATCCGCTTCTTAATATTTTCAGGTAGCTCAGAAAGTGATTTCAGGACCAATATTTGATTTTTCCGTTTTGAAAGAGTTCCAACCGTGAGAAGTATTTTCTTACCCTGAGGTAATTCCAATTTATCTCTGAGAAATGCTTTATCAATTGAAGTGGGGTGAGAGAATTCTTCACTCACACCATTCAAAACTGTTACAATTCTATTTTTCGGAATACCGTATGCTTCAACCACCTTTTTTGTTATCCTCGAACTGACAGATGTAATAACAGAGATTGGATGATCTTCTATGATCTTTTTTAATAGTTTTCCCTCATACTTTTTACGCTTCTCAATCATTGGTGGAACAGTTGTAGCGATTGTATCCGGCGAAAAACCAATTAACCCGTGCAGTGTTACAATCAACGGTATCTGCTTCTTCCTCAAAGCCATCTTAATTGCAAAAAGCCTGTCAGCACTTATACCATGAATATGGATGATGTCTGGTTTTATTCTTCTTATAACTTTCTGGATATATTTTTCCTGTATGCAATTTGACAAACCAAATCTGAGAGCATATTTTTGAGGGAAACCATATTCCTTCAACGATTTCACATATTGCTTTACACAAGAAACCACCGGCCAGTTCTTTATGATTACCAAAGGCTTGTTTCTTCCTATTATTTCAACTCCTTCAATCACTTCCGCCGAATAGTCGTGCAATGGATATAAGAATACCTCAACACCGTTATTGACTAATTGCTTTGAAACATACCATGCTACCTTTGCCGCTCCGCCCGCGTTTATGCCACCATATTTAACGGGTACTTCTCCAAGCAACATTAAAACTTTCATTTTACATAATCCCCATCGTTAGCGAACCAGCTAGTAAAATTGTTTACAATCTGTTGATTCCAGTTCTTAAAAAACTTCCTCCCCTTACTTTTGACAACATCATTAGGAATTCTTGAAAGCGTATCTATCATTCCCTTCAACTCTCTTTTTTTGTACAGCTTGGTTGTGTAATCATCGAGAATAAAATCTATATTCTTATACAACCCTTTCCATGGAATCACAATGTTAGGTACCCCAAAGGCAAGTGCCTCAAGCGCCGATGTTGAATGTACGGTAGCATGATAATCTACCTTTGTAAGGAAATCATACAAAGATACATTCGAATCATCTATTACTCTTATGTCATATTTCTTGAATTTATCTCTACTATCAGCAGGATGGAGTTTCACCACAGGGTTCAATCCAATTTCTATACTTTCTTTTATTATATCTTCATAGGCTTCTTCAGGTATCGCAGGCTGAGACGTTATAAGTAATTCTCTTTTTCTATTCTTCTTTCCCTCATTCTGCACAGTATGTATTTCTTTGTACTTCGTCATGTAGTAATTCCCTGTTACTATTACATTATCACTATTAAACCACACTGAATTATTGATAAGCACGTCTTTGAAAAACTTTCCGTATACAAACACAAAATCGACAACATCATCCTTTATTAAGGAATAAGGCGAAATATATCCTGCATGCTTTGATGTTATTATACCATGTTGTACATCAACAGTTTTAATCCCATACTCCTTGGCTACCTTTACGGCTGCTCTGTTTATCGTGGAGTAAAAACATACAAAGAAAGCAGTTTTTACGTTCACCTTTTTTAAGAATCTTCTAAAAACTTCAACACTTGCCAAATATCGTGATACATAGGAAGCTAAGATATCAATGTAACCCATGAAAGGCTTTGTATATTTCGATCCTTCGAGGATTTCTTCTAAAAAACTCTTCACTTTCTTGATTTTAATCTTACTCCGCGCAGCTATTGCTGGCAAAATTTTCTCCATAGGGTATACCAACTCATATCGATTTCGCACTTTCTGCCTTCTAAAGTTGGGGTTTGGCATTTCAAAAAAAAGCGTTTTGAGCCCATTTTCAGGCAACCAGTTCAAGAAAATATTCACGTAAGCTCCATTTAAGCATTTTCTGTTGGCAGTAGATGTGAACGCTATTACATCTACATTATCAGGGAATTTTGATGGTTTCAGTAAAGTAGTAATTAGCTCTAACTTTGAAAATGCTTTTTTGTTTTTGCTTATATGTGTGAAGTGATCATTCGTTATTATGTTGAAAAACGCCATTTTCAATGTGTTCCAAACATTCACATCTTGATAGCAGAATTTCCTTAAATCATTGTTTTTCTCTATACTCGCAATCAGGTCAAAGTAAGAATTCATGTCGACGTTGAAATCTTCATACTTCCTCCCCATCACCAATTTCACCATCCCTTACGACATTCCTATACAATGAAGACGATCGTCTGTTTTCCGATTACCTTCTCAAGCTCTTCCATTTTCTCGAGTTGTTCTGCCCTGGATTTTTTACCGTATTATTGCAATCTTTTCTTCTGGCGAGAGTTTCTTTGCCATTAACTGTATTTCCTTGTCTTTATTCTAACCCTCTACCTTTTTCCTGTCCAATTCTTCAAGGGTCAATATATAAACTTGTATATTTGGATTTCTTCTTAAGTTAAGTGGAAATTCCCTTAATGTCTTTCAGAGAGTATCTTGCTCTCAAAGAAGGTATTATTCTTCCTACTATAGATCCACTTTCACCTGATACAGATCTTGTTAAAAAAGTTATGGATTCAACCAA
>DQYP01000258.1 GCA_011043375.1 Thermotogaceae bacterium
CTCTTCGATTGTCATTGTACTTGTTGATTTGTTACCAGGACCAACCCACAAAAATTCACTTCCATTTGCAACGATTGTATGATTGAAATCTGAAAGAAACTCTAAAAAGGCGTCTGAAGGTATTTCGAGAGGTTTCGAATGATCTGTAACTGAAAAATAAAGTGTACCATAATCATACTGTTGATTACCTTGACCCCTTGATTTATTAAAAAACAAAATTCCTTGAGTCATTAGAGCACCCAAAAATTCCTCTTCTGGAAGAAACCTCGATTCTTTATTCGGATCAGATGAAGTATCATTAATGATATAAACTTTTTTCCTCAATTCATCGAAAAATGGATATTTTTCAACGAGACCCAAAAGATAGTTCATTATTTTTCCGTTTTCATCCTTTATGGTGGAAATAATGACATCTTCGTATTTCTCATTCATTTTCAGATAATAAACATTTGGATAACCATAAGCAGTTTTAAAGAGACTCTCTGAAGCTTCCACTGTCTCTGAGTATTGGAGATCGGAGAAAATTGTAGGGCTCGATTCATTCAAGAAAGGGTAATGCTTTGCTATATCACTGAAAACAGCCTTTAAATTTTCATCGGTATCAAGACTTTCGAGCTCGGTAGCCACATTACTCAAACTATCGTAATTATTTATGGCCACTACCAACGCTGCGTGTATGGCGTTGGCCATTGAGGTTTTCATATCAACATATTTGTTGAAATTCACGTGAGCTTCTATTCTCTTGGAAGCTATGTTCAGATACCCGAGTAAAAAAACGGCCATGATCATCAAGACAACTATAGTTGTTATTAAAGCATCACCTTCATAAGAATTTTTCAAGAGGAATTTCTTCTTCATAGTATCATCTCCCCATGTCACCGGTTCACTCTTCTTTTCCCTTTATGTAAATGAGTGAAACAGAAGTAGAGATTTTCTTAGCGTTGATGCGAACCTCAACTTTTGTAGCAGGTGGGTCGATATAGTCAGTGTAGGTAGGAAATATGTCAATGCTATAATTTGAAGGTATGGTAATCGTGAAAGTTGATATGGTTGAAGGGTTTGTGTAATAATTGTAATAATACACTATTATATTATCATCCTGAACTTTGGGTGGATATTTGAAAAAGAATTCATTATAGTTGTTCATAAGATTCAAATCCAGCTTAGTGACAAAATCATGAAATTTGTCCAACTCAAGGATGATTTTTTCTGATCTTACAACTGCCATGAAAATCATGGTAGCTATTATTATCACCAAGGTCGTTACGCTTATAGTTATTAAAAGTTCTACTAAAGTAAAACCCCTGTTTCGCACAATTTCACGTCCAAGAATCATTCGGTTATTTTAGATTATAACATTATATAAAAAAATAAGATAAATTAGCTTGAATTTTATAGTTATAGAGTATAGAATATTAAGCAGATTTATCGTAGGACAATTAAGCGTATAAAATCTAAGTTTTAAAAGAATCATTTGTAAATAGAAAATTCATCTGTTTTTAGCTTCACGATGTTATAGCCGTTTACAAAAGGAGTGTGGGAGTATGAATGTCTCCCCTGTGGGTTATCAGATCAATGGAAATGTGTACAATGTTCAACCTGATGTTATTAAAAATGTATCTTCTGCTCCGCTCAATTCACCTCAAGCGGTTATGAGTAAAGAAGATATGCAAAAACTCATGGATTTGGTAACTTACAATCAGCTCGGTATGGCTGAAAAACTTGTGCGCATAGCCTCTCAACTTTATGCTGGGATGAATATAGACTTTTTTGGATAGTTGTTGATTAAAAATATGGAAAATGTAGCGATAATTTTAGCTGGTGGAATAGGTAAAAGGGTTGGTTTACCTACTCCAAAGCAGTTCTTAAAGTTAAAAGGTAAACCACTATTTATGTGGTCGATAGATTCTTTAGTAAAACACCCTGCAATTGACAGGGTTCTTTTTGTCTACAATAAATCTTTTTTTAGTGAGACAATTAATATACTCCAAGAATACAATTTATCAGATAAAGTCGAGCTTGTAGAAGGAGGAAATGAAAGACAAATTTCCTCTTATAATGCACTTAAATATTTAAAAGATTCAGATGTCAAAAACGTTTTAATACACGATGCCGCAAGACCTCTTATTGATGGAGAATTGATAACCAACATTATTTCGTGTTTGAGTGATTGTGAAGCGTGTGTGCCTGTTGTAAAATTGAAAGAATCCATCTGTAAAATAGCAGATAGAGAAATATTGAAAATAGAGAATCGAGAAGAATTCAGAGTTGTTCAAACACCTCAGGGATTTGATTATAAAACAATAATATTGGCTCATGAAAAAGCTTTAGAAGAAAATGTAAAAAATTCACTTGATGATTCTTCACTTGTCTTAAGACTTGGGAAAGCTGTGAAATTTATAGATGGAGATCCATTGAATATAAAAGTCACTTACGAAGAAGATTTAAAAATCGCAGAACTTTTTGTAAATCTAAAAGGTTGGTGATTTATATATTCTTAATTGGAATAGGGGGAGGTACTGGTTCGGGAAAAACCACTGTTGCCAAAAAAATAAAAGAATACGTTGGCGGGGACTCTTGTGAGATACTCCCCATGGATAATTATTACAGAGATATGAGTCAAATTCCATTTGAAGAGAGAAAAAACTACAATTATGATCATCCTGATATGATAGAGTCATCGTTGCTGTTAGAGCATATCAAGCGACTGAGAGCTAATGAGCCTATCAAAGTACCTGATTATGATTTTTCACTCTATACACGGAAAAAAGAATACATATACTTTTCTCCAAAAAGTATAATCATAATTGAAGGGATATTTGCTCTATATTACAAAGAAATCTGTGAACTATATGACTTAAAGATTTATGTTGATGCTGAAAGTGATGTGAGGTTCATCAGAAGACTTAAAAGAGACATATCTGAAAGAGGTAGAAACTTAGAATCTGTTATTAAACAATATTTGGAGATGGTAAAACCTATGCATGATGCTTATGTTGAACCAACAAAGAGAAAGGCGGATATAATAATTCCTCAAGGTGGTTTCAACGAAAAGGCTATTAAAGTAATTGTTGAATACATAAACATGAGATTAAGGAGTGAGCATAGTTGGAAAAACTAAGCAAAGTCCTAAAAAAAGTTGAGGCTGTTGTTTTTGATATGGATGGAGTTTTGTCGGATACCGAGCCTATATATTTGAATATAGAGAAAAAGATAATTTCCCGATACGGAAAAACTTTAACAGACAGATTGATTGAAAAAATAAAAGGTAGTTCATTAGTTGATGCAATGGGAACCATAGTGAGAGAGCTTGATATAAAAGCAGATCCCCAAAAATTGGCTCTTGAGGAAGAGAGAGAATTCAGAAATTATATACTCGATAATCCTATTCCCGTCGTTCCATGCGCAAAGGATCTCATTGAAATAGTGAAAAATCTGGGTTATAGAATAGCCCTTGCAACTTCGACAGCTTTCGATAATGCTATCGTGATACTGTCAAAAACTGGTTTTAAAGATCATTTTGAAGTTATCATAACAGGAGATAAAGTTGAAAACACCAAACCTGCCCCTGACATATATTTAAAATGTTCTCAGATGCTGAATATAGATCCACAATTTTGTTTAGCCATAGAGGATTCATTGAATGGATGCAAAGCTGCTAAAAATGCTGGTATGTTGGTTATAGCTGTTAATGTAGATAACAAAGCAGTAATGGAATTTGAAAAGGTAGCTGATATGGTTTACAATTCAAATTGCGAACTAATGGAAGATTTTAAGAAAATAAATCGAGGTGCATATTAATGCACCTCGATTATTTTATTCAATAGGCTTTTTCGAGTATTTCCACAATGTCTTTTTCAGTCAATTTGCCAGGTGTTACTTTTATAGGTCCATACATTATTTTAAATGCGACCTTTGCGATATCATCGAATTCGGATTTTTTGATATTGAAATCTCTGAGTTTTTTATTCAAACCAAAAGATTCCTGAAAATCTCTTATTTTTTCTATTGCCAACATCCCTGCGCGTTTTTCATCCGATTCATAGATACCGAAAACCTCCCTACCAACTATTGCGAGTCTGTTATAAATCTTATTGAACAACTTCTCAAACAGATATGGACCAGTTATACACAATCCTAAACCATGAGGTACTTCTGGATAGAATCCACTTATACCATGCTCTATTGAATGGTTGGCAATTACACCGGTTATTGTTTCGGTCAATCCCGCAGCTGTATTTGCCCAAGCTAAATTGGTACGCGCATCCAAATCCTCACCATTTTCGTATGCACGCGGAAGATTTGTGATTATTCTTTTCATTGATTCAAGCGCAAGGGTATCCGAGAATGGGTTTGCATTGATATTCAAAAATGCCTCTATTGAATGATAAAACGCATCCAAGGATGTGTAAGCTGTTTGATTTTTTGGCAAAGTAATCATTAACCTTGGATCCACTATTGAAAGTGTTGGAATGGTCACATCATAACCGATACCTACCTTTTCTTTCGTATCGGGATTAGTTACAACTGCGAATGGATCGGCTTCGGTACCTGTTCCATGTGTTGTTGTTATGGCAACTATAGGCAAAGCCTTCTTAGGTTTTTTACCCCCAACTACATCCACATAATTCCATATTTTCCCTCTGTTGGCAGCTACTATTGCCACGCATTTTGCACTGTCAATAGCACTTCCGCCACCTAAACCTATCACAAAATCGATTTTTTCATTCTTAGCTATCTCTCCAGCTTCATCAACGTGTGTACTGAGGGGATTGGGAACCACTTTGTCGTAAACGATGGATTCTATATTTGC
>DQYP01000182.1 GCA_011043375.1 Thermotogaceae bacterium
AAAATTCTGTGATTGTCAAATTGAACATTATTTATAAATCTAAGCCGATAGATGTTGAGTTTTTCACAATATTGCCAGATGAGAACGGTGCGTTTTTGATAGATGGAAAAGAGCATTATTCCCCATTAGTATTGGTTGAAAAGAAGGAATTTCTGAAAACTGAAGAGAATTCAGAAATAAAGGTTACACAAATAGACTTCGATAAATTCTTTGTAATTCCGGGTTTCTTTCTTGAAAAAGCCATGAGAATCCTGAGAGCTTTAAGGGAAAAAGAGGCTTTTATAAAGAACATGGCTCGGTTGACAACAAAAATGAAGGCAGAGGAAGTTTTTGCTTCAAATCTTTCAGCAACACTTTCAAACGTTTATGTGGGTACCAAGCTGTATGAATTATCCGCAGGACGCTGGATAAAGGTACCGGTCCTATTTCCCCTGAGCAACGATAATGAGCTTTTAAGGTTTTCTGAGTTGAGAAAGGTTGTTTATCACGGTTCTGAAGTAAGCGAAGAGTTTAGGGTTCAGCACGAAAGCCATATAGGAAGAGTAGATTTGCTTGAAACTCCAGAATCTGAAGCCATTGGCAGGGTATTGTATCTGGCAAGTGGCGCACGATATGACGCAAAGAATTTACAGGTCATCCCGGCTGATGAAAGAAATTTAGAGGATATCCTTAGCTTTTCGACGAGAAGTGTTCCTTTCTTTATGCACTCCGATACCACAAGAACAATGATGGGTGGAAAGAACCTGAAACAAGCAATTAAAGTTGTAGGAGCAGAAGAACCTAAAGTCAAGACAGGCATTGAAAAGGAGATTAATATTGGAATAGGAGTAAATACTTTTGTTGGTTATTCACTTTATTATGGCTTGAACTATGAAGATGGGATAGTGGTTTCAGAAAAGTTTGCAGAAAAAATGGCCATAGAAAGCGTTGAAGATTTCGTTTGTTACGATGATATTCCACTGCCTAAGCCTTATAAGATCACTGAGAAAGGCAATGAGCTTATCCTGACATCCGGCAAAATACTGGTACATTATAAATTTCCCAAACCCGGGACGGAGCTTGTTTTCGGTGACAAGCTTTTTGAAAGAAAGGTCTATTATAAAGATAAGAAAAAATTGAAAATCATCGAAAAGTTAACTTTGAAATCTGCATACAAAGAGCGTTACCCCGCAATTGTGCTTGAAAGCCCCACACCTAACTGGCTTTCACTAAAAACATGGCGAAAGTGCACGCTTGGAAATAGCGAAGAAGTAAGCGAACTTACCACCAGCAAGTTTGAATTGAGGATACCGCTGAAGGTACGCAAACCTCTCGAAGTCGGTGACAAAATAACCGGAAGGCACGGAAACAAGGGCACTATCTCCAGGATACTTCCCGAATCTGAAATGCCATATGTCATATTAAAAGGCGAGAAGCGTTATTTAGAAATGATTCTCAGCCCGCTGGGGATCATAACGAGAATGAACCTTGGGCAGCTTCTTGAAACTCAAGGCTCTCTGGCGGGTGTAGAGCATAGCACCTTTGAAAATGTTGATACAGATACGATTCTGAAAGCACTTAAAAAGCTTGGTTCAGATGATTTTGGAAGGTTTGAGCTCCATTTAGGGGGTTCAAAATTTCCAGCAGCTGTGGGCTACCAGTATTTTGTGCGGTTGAATCACAATGTCAGAGATAAGCTCCATGTAGTATCAAAGGCAAGGGTTTCAAATTACAGCTTCCAACCTCTCAAGGGAAAAAAGAACATGGGAGGGCAGAGAATAGGTGAAATGGAATTTTGGACTTTGTTCGACTACAACAGCGCAAAAATCATCAACCTCTTTTCTGAAACAAATATAGAGAAATGGAAAGATCGAAATAAGTATATTAACAATTTCAATTTCCTTTTGAGCGCCCTTGAAGGAATCAAGATAACAAAGAAAAATACTAATGGTAATCTGATGACTAAAGTCAAACAAGGCTATTATTTCCCCGATTTAAAGAAACTTCGTGAAAAGCTTGAAAAGGAGATTTCAAAGTCATTATTGGAAAAAGTAATTAGCCTTTTGCATTTGAAGAGTTTGCGAACCGGCAAAGCAAGCAAAAAGGATTATTTCAAAACAGCCATAAAAAATCTTTTGGCCGGGAAAGATGGTTATATAAGGAAACATATGCTGGGAAGAAGAATACACTATTCAGGAAGAGCGACAATTGTTCCAGCAACAGATATAGACATTGATCATGTATATCTCCCTGTTGATTTTGCTCTTGAGTGGTTCAAAAACTTGAAAACAGACAAAAAAGCTGTTTTGAGGGGCGATTTGAAGTCTCGTAAGGAGTTTGCAGAAGCTGCAAGCAAATATGCAAAAAGTATGGAACTGTTTGTGCTTTTAAATCGACAGCCTTCATTGCATATGCACAGCATACAATCTTTGCGCCCCATTTTCTGGGAAAATTATGCCATTGGCCTGCCAATAATGCTTTGTGAAGGCTTTGGCGCTGACTTTGATGGTGATACGATGGCAGTTTATTATCCTGTCAAGCAAAAAGACCTGAAAGACGAATTGGAAAAAATGCTTCCCTCGAATCATCCCTTCAGAATAGGTAATGGTGAATTGATTTACTCCTGCGAGCAGGACGTGGTCTTTGGGCATTATGTACTTACAAACGGTGAAGAGCAAAAGAAGCACGCAAAAACCTCTCTTATAAAGCAGATAAACGAAACAGAAACAGAAAAACTCCCCAAAAAATTGCTCGATTGGCAAAATGAAAGGCTAAGAGCCGCTACTGAAAGAGGATTAAGCCTTTCTTTTTTTGAAGCAGCAAAGGGAAAAGGCTATATGTATGATATCGTTGAATCACAAGCGCGCGGGAAAGATGAAAATTTTGAGCAAATTTTTGGCTCGTTAAAAATCGGAAATAAGGATTTGGGGAATTTCTCAAAGGGAATCCCGTATAATTGGTATTTTGGACTTAAGCCAGCTCCATTTGAAAGCTCTATAGCGATTCGCGGAAGGAAATCTATGTTGGATAAAAAACTGCATGTAGCTGGTGCTGGTTATTTTACCCGGAAAATGGTGGAATTCTTATATCCGGTGAAAGTTACTTCTGTTGATTGTGGAGCGACAAGTGGGCTTGAGATCAATTGGGAATTTGTTAAGCAACTTGAGCGGAATGGTTATTCCCTTGAACGACTTGTTTTAGGCAGATATGTACGCTTAAAAGATGAAAGAGATTGGAAACTCATAACAAGAAAAAACATAAATGAACTGGAAAACAAAGATTTTGTTTTAAGAAGCCCGGTATTCTGTGAAGGGGAAAATGGGATTTGTTCAAAATGTGCAGGAACAGAACTTTCCACGAAATTCCAGCCTTACACGGTTGGTGAATACATTGGTGTGAAATCTGGCCATAGTATAGGCGAAAGAGGAACTCAGCTTTCCATGAAGACTTTCCAGCTTGGCATTTCCGATTTCAAGATGGATAAAGTTTCAAGGGAATTCTTCAACAGGGAAAGCATAGATGATTATAAAGAATATTTACTTAAACTATCGCAAAAGACCATTAGTGAAATCGTTGGTGCTTCCGAGAAGTCTGGAATGAAGGGCAAAAAAGTGTTCGAAATGATAGATGTATCCTCGATATATCTTGAGGTGCTCTTTTCAAAGCTTTTGAAAAATTCATTGCAGAGCGAAAGCGAGGTAAAAGCGTTTATCAGGAATCCTGAAAATTATGGGGTATTTGCTGCGCTTTCCTTTGAAAATGTCCTTTCAATAGCTAAAAAAATAGCAGTATCTGAAACAACAGAATACACTGAGCACTCGCCTAAATCTTACTATGCTCTTTGCGAAAGACTTCCTGAAGGAGGGCAATTGAATGACTAAAATCAAAAAAGGGAAAACAACTGCAAAGAAAGTTCAAAAATCAGCTGTCAAAAATCGTGAGACAATTACGAGAGTAAACGCATCAATTGAAAAAGCGTTACAGGTAGACATTTTTAACGCACTCAATAAAGATGAAAAAATATACGATATAGAAATACCCGAAGAACAGGAGGAATATTCGGATGAAAACAATGATGAATTTGACAGCGAGAATGCTTTTGCTGAAGCGCTATCAATAAAACCAGAAGATCTTGGCTTAGAACTCGAGGAAAGACCCAAAGCCTCACCTGTCAATCGTATTCGACTCAGAGTAGTAAAGGGGCCTGATGGTTTTGTTTGCCTGAATTCCGGAATGAGAGCCTTTGTCAACAAAAAAAACCTTAAAAAAAGATACCAGATGCGGCTTGACATCTATGAAGCGACCGAAAGGATAAAGTGGTTTGTGCAGTCGTACCTAAATGGTTTTTTTGAATTTGAAGAAGTTAAGCCTGAGGTTTTGGAAGGTGTTACAACTTCTATCCAGCTGGGAATTAAATATCGTTCACTGCTCACGAAAAATTATATTAAATTCTGGAATGCAGAAATCTGGGCGCTAAATGTTATGACTGGTTCCGGAAGACCCAACAAAGGGAAGCAAGCCATGGCTCTGGTTAGACTTGCAATGGGAGCAGATCAAACTTTGAAAGAAACTGCCAGAGAAATAGCTAAACATTCTATAACGGCTGATGGTACCTTAAAAAAAACGATGAGGGTAGAACGTTTTTTATCAGAAACGCTGAAAATTGTTAAGAAACACCTTATTGGCATAGAAGTATCTTCGAAAGAATTACAAAATATGCTCAATGATTCAAAAGAATTCAGAGCGTTGATTCTAAAACTACGGGGCGATAAAAATGACTAAAAGTATAACCTGTATTGTGAGCCAGAAACT
>DQYP01000288.1 GCA_011043375.1 Thermotogaceae bacterium
CCATTGACACAAACATATTCGCGCGCTGGTATAGAAACGATTCTTAAGAACATAGAAAGAAATCCAAAAGGTAATTCTCTTGTGATCATAGATATTGATGAGTTCAAAAAAGTCAACGACTTGTACGGTCATCAAGTAGGCGATGAATTCCTACGTTTCTTTGTGGAGGAACTTAGAAAGAGGTTAAGATCATCTGATAAGATCATAAGGTTCGGTGGTGATGAATTTCTAATACTCATGGAAAATTGCGATCTATCTGACGCTGTAAAGAAAATGGAGTTCGCAAGTGAAGACATCAAAAAAACGAAGTTTTTCGTTCGAGAATCCAACGTCTTGTTACCCGTATCTTTTTCTTACGGGATATCTTATATTCAATCCAAGGATCAATTCGATAAAGCAGTTTCAAAAGCGGACAAGAAGTTGTATGAAATGAAAATCTATAAAAAACATTTGATGAATCGTGAGCAAAGTGATGAGGTGTGAAAATGAAATACCTTTTTTTGTTTCTCTTGTTACTATTGAGCTGGATGATCATATCTTCGATCACCTTGGAATCTTTTTTGATCGGTGTCGCCATTTCATCGATTTTGTGCTTTGCCATGCAAGATGTTCCTTCATTGAGATCTTTCCACTTTTTCCTTTATTCCTATCTCAGGAAAATCCCCAAAAGTGTTTTTGAAGCTTTTGAACTGCTGATAAACATTTTGAATCCCCATAGAGTGCTTTTAAGAAGAATAGTAGATATATCCACTGAACATCGAAGTGAAACAGAATTGACGATAAACATGTTGACCATTACATTGACTCCGAAGACTATTGCTTTTGATTTTTCTGAAGATACTGTATTCATACACGAGGTGTTTTTTAAAGATGATTGAGCTTTCCATTGTATTTTTGATAATAGCCATATTCATGTCAGTTTTTAGGTTGGTAAAAGGTTCATCATGGGATATCCTTCTGGGATACTCATCATTTTCATCGAAGATAACTTTGTTAATGGTTACTATCGGTATGCTTTTACAGAAAGAATGGGCTCTCGATTTATCGCTGATATACATGTTACTGAATACCGGAAGTGTTGTTATAGTTTCTTATTTCATGGGAAGGAGGAATCTAAACTGACGTTTTTGGGCAAGTTATTGATCCTAACAGGAAGTATCTTGATTTTAATTGGTAGCACAAGTTTGTTTTATAAAAAAGATTTCATGGAAAAACTACATGTATTATCCATATCTGATACGATCGGTATTTTCCTTTTTTTAATTGGGGTTTTCTTTCTCTCAAACTATCCTCCCAAAATGGCACTTCTATTGGTAGTTTTTTTAATAACAGCTCCTATGAATACACATGTCATGGCGAGAGCATTTTTCTTGAGGAGTAAGAAGAAGTGATGTTTTTGGAGATATCCTTGGGAATAATCTTAGTAGTATTAGCCTTGATTGTTGTGTTACAAAATAAGCCCCTGAAAGCTATTATACTGTCTGGGGCATTCAGCGCAAGTGCGGCAATAACGTATTTCTTTATAGGGGCACCAGATGTTGCAATGGCAGAGGCTTCTATTGGTGCTGTTTTTACAACTTTTGTGTATATAGTAGCTTTAAAGCATTCTGGAAAATTAAGAGTTGGATACATCGATCAAGCTGGTCTCATAAAGAGAGGGGCACACGGATATGAAGGAGTTGAATATGAGCTTTTAAAACTGTTCTCCGAAGACAGAGCTATGTCCCTTGAAATGAAAAAGATCGATTCTTTCGATTCCATAGAAAAGTTGGAAAATTTCGATATAATCTGTGGTGGAATGGTAGAAAGCACGTTTTCCGGAAAATTGAGAGATTTCATGTTGATACCATACTTGGAAACAAATATCTTTAAAACTAAGAAGGGTGAAAAACTCGACTTGGTCCGAATTAAAAACTTGGTTTTGAGTGGTCAAATTTCACCTCAGGATATCGATCAGAACACTAAGGAATTCACTAAATACGTGTTCTTGATCTCCAAGGAATCAGAGGATGTGGGAAAAGCACTGACAGATTTTCTACAGAATTTGGATAAAAAAATATTCAATGATATTGTTAGGAGGAATCTCGGATGAGATTCAAAAACTTGTTGATTGTGATATCAACCATAATCGTTTGTCTGGTGACTATCGTATCTTTGACCGATATTCCAACATTCAAGATATCCTTTGAAGAATTCGAAAGGATAATTGAAGAAACCAACTCATTGAACACTGTAACTGCTTATTACTTGAACTACAGGCTTTACGATACCATATTCGAAATATTCGTTTTCACACTCTCAATTTATGGCGTGGTGTTTTTTTTAAATAGTGTTCCTTCAATAGAGAAACATGTACCCTTCAACGATCCTGTGATGAATTTTTATTCGAAATTTGCATTCATCATTTCAATTGTAGCGGCAATATACATAGCCTTAGTTGGGCACTTGAGCCCGGGGGGTGGGTTTGTAGCAGGCATAGTTGCTGGCACTGGAATGATGATAGTTTCACTCACAAAAAACATAGACGAAATAAAAGATCAGTTTAAGATAGAGAACATTTCAAGCTACGAAAAATTGATACTGTTGTCTGTCATACTGCTCACCATCTTTCCTGTGCTTATTGGTAAAAGAAGCTTTCAAAACTTTTTACCGTTGGGGAAAACAGGAAGAATATTGAGTGCAGGTTTCATACCACTGTTCGATCTCTTAATATTTTTAAAGGTTATGTTCGGTTCATGGAGCATCACGTTCTATTTCATAAAACATCGAGGGGTTGTTTGATGATAATCTTGATTTGTTCAATTTTGATAACTTTCATTGGATTCATAGGAACGATTTTAAAAAAGAATTTGATTCTAAAAATGCTATCCGTGGGTGTCATGAACACGGGAGTTATAACTTTTTTTGTGGGATTATCATATAGAAGTGGAAAAGCAGCTCCGATCATTGATAAGCTTTTAAAGAATCAGCAAGATTTAGCTGATCCAATCCCTCAAGCAGTCATAATCACATCCATAGTAATAGGATTTGCAGTTTTGACTTTTTCATTGGTTTACATAATGCTCTTGACATCTCGGCGAAGCACGATGGATGTTAAAAGAATAGAGGGGGAAACAGATGAGAGCTGATCCCTCTTATTTGGTTATCTCTCCATTCCTGTTTTCTGTAGCGATCTTGGTATTTAAAAAACACAGTAAATTGCTTTCAACACTTGAAGCTATGTTAAATCTTCTTTTAGTATCTATACTTTTTCTCGAAGGAGACTATGATTTTTACATCTCAAATTGGGTTTCAAAAGGTATACACTTACTCGTTGATTTCAACACTAAAGTGATATTATTGATGATTTCCATAGTGTTCTTGAGTGTCACATTGAATTCCCTAAAAAAAGATTATAACCATCACTTTTACTTCTTTTCCTCTGTTTTCTTGGCATCTACCAATGCATCTATGATGGCCTATGATCTTTTTAACATCTACGTTGTGATTGAACTCGCATCTTTAACTGCATATCTTTTAATAGGTTATAAACAAAAGACGATCCAGCTCTGGGCAAGTTTAAAATATCTCATATTGAGCAGTGTCGCGCTGAACTTCTATTTACTTGGTATTGGAATAATCTATGCTTACAATAGAACATTCGACATATCGAAGATTGAAGTACTCCCAGAAATTTCCATTGTTTTCGTTCTTGTTGGTCTTCTGGCAAAATCGGGAATATTTTTCATGAGCATGTGGCTACCTCTTGCGCATTCCGAGGCGGAAACGGAGGTATCGGCACTTCTATCAGGTATCTTCGTTAAAATCGGAGCCTTTCAGATCATCAAATTGCTATCCATTGAAGCTTTTTCAACCGCAAGACCTTTGATATCGATGATCGCGATCGTTAGTTCCATTTTAGGAACTGTTTACGCTTTTTCCGAAAAGAGTACAAAGAAAGTCCTCGCATATTCCACATTATCACAAATGGGCTTTGTCTTATCGGGAACCTCACTGGCGAATATTCTGCATATGTTCAATCATGGGATCTTCAAATCACTTCTTTTTTTGACAGTCGGAGACAGTGTGGAAAACATGGAAAAGAAGAACTTTCAAGACTTGAAGGATAAAAAAATACCGCTTTTACGAAACCTCACCTTGAAAATAGCACTTTTTGGAATAATGGGGGTTCCTTTATTCAGCGGTTTTGTGAGTAAATCACTCGTAGATCATGAAATGCATTTTACAGGTAAAATTGGTCTTTCAATTGCCGCAGTCGGTACTGTTGCAAGTTTGTGGAGATTTCTAAGTCTTCGAACGCAGCGGATTGCAAAAGAAAAAATTCGGGAAAACATAGGTTATTTGATCTTGACAACATTTGTGATCCTCGTGGGAGCGATAGGAACCTTCAAAATGAACCTCTCAGATATTTTAAAAAGCTTGATACTGATAGCCTTAGGAGTTTTGGTGTACAAAATTTTCAAATTAGGAAATATATCAAAAGTATTTGAGAAATTAGACAATGCACTTTTTATCTACATCATTTTCTGTGTACTTGGATTGATATTTTTTACAGTCATTTGACCTCCTCCACTCACTAAAGTGATTTTGTTAGCTAAGAGTATTGATATAAAAAAACTTATTGCTTGTTAGGATAAGATTCCTCGTCGCTAACGCTCCTTCGGAATGACAAGGAAAATGTCGTCCCGAACGTATGTGATGTATTGTGTCATCCCGAACGAACGTGAGGGATCTTATTCCTAATTACTATTACTCTTTATACTTTTCAAAGACTTCAATAATA
>DQYP01000112.1 GCA_011043375.1 Thermotogaceae bacterium
GGGAGTGGTGGTTAATTTAAAGATGAAGGTAAATGAAAAATAAGTTAATAGGTAAAGAGGTTTGATAGTGTTAACTAATAGTGGTGATGATATTCGATATGACGAGGAATCTTATTCTAACAAGCGATAAGTTTTTTATATCAATACTCTTAGTTAACAGAATCAAGGTGTTGTGGGGGTGTCCTTTATTTAAAAAATAATGAGGTTTTTGATAAATTTCAATACTTTTAGTTAACAGAATCGACAAAATAAGGAGGTTGAAAAAAATGGCAGTTAATATAAAGGGAATCATCGAGAGTATTCTCATCACTTTACAAGATTATTGGTATTTAGCGTTACCAATCTCTCTGTTATTACTGTTTGCCGGAAAAATAATGAAAAATCTTGTGATAGCATTGCTTGGGTTCTCGATAGGTGCGCTTGGTGTGTCACCTTATGTCATAAATTTTCTTTTGAGTAATCCCTCTTTCAGTGGAATTGAAAGTTACAAAATGTGGATCGTAATCATAGTGGGAGTGATTTTCGCTATATTGATGTTTTCACTTGTTAAGATAGCAATATTCCTTGCTGCTTTTTTTGCCGGTGCTTCGATCGGTTCATACATATACTCTCCATTGGAGAAGATAATAAATATTCCAGCTAATATAAAACAGTGGTTGGTTATGGTAATACCTTTAGCAATCGGAATATTAGCAGGTATCTTATCGTTTTTTTATTCGGAAAAGATATTGGATTTGTTGGCTATATTGACGGGAGCTTTATTGACTACGTTCTCAATCTTCATGCTCTTGAATAAATATTTTGGTCTTTTTCAAGAACTTCCAAATAAAATAAATGATATAACAGGTATGCTTATGATGAGTACATTTTTGGTTTTGTTCATTTTGGGAGTGGTGGTTAATTCAAAGATGAAGGTAAATGAAAAATAAGTTAATAGGTAAAGAGGTTTGATAGTGTTAACTAGTAGTGGTGATGATATTCGATATGACGAGGAATCTTATTCTAACAAGCAATAAGTTTTTTTATATCAATACTCTTAGTTAACAGAATCAAGATACATGTGGAGGTGTCAAAATGAAAGTAAGGGATTTGGTACTGAAGAACAGAAGTTATAGAAGATTCGACGAAAGTTATAAGGTGGATTGTGAAACTCTTCGAGAACTGATAGAACTTGCAAGATTTTCACCGTCTGCTGCCAATTTACAACCTTTGAAGTACATACTTTCCTGTGATGAGGAAAAAAACGATAAAATATTCCCGCATCTAAGTTGGGCAGGATATTTAAAAGATTGGCCAGGGCCAATGAAGGGAGAAAGGCCATCTGCTTACATAATAATACTTGGCGATAAGGAAATAAGTGATGATTTTGGTTGTGATTGTGGTATAGCGGTTCAAAGCATCTTACTTGGAGCTGTGGAAAAGGGCCTCGGTGGTTGCATAATAGGTGCAATAAATAGAGATGGATTGAGAAACTCTCTGAATATTTCCCAACAGTTTGAAATACTTCTGGTGATAGCCCTTGGAAAGCCAATGGAAAAGGTAGTTCTTGAAGATGTTAAAGGCAACGATACAAAATATTGGCGTGATGAAAATGATGTCCATCATGTTCCAAAGAGAACTTTGGATGAGTTGATATTGAACATTTAGGTGTTGATCACGTTGTACAAAATCCTATTAATTACTGGTGGAGTTTATCATGACTTTATGAGAAATGCCCTGTTGTTGGTTGAAAAATTGAGAAATGATCGTTTCGATTTTGAGGTAACAGAAGATTTAAGTCATCTGAATTTCAAAAAACTTGCAAAGAAGGATGTAGTCCTTTTATATACCCTGTTTAAATCTATAAATGAGTATAACAAAAAGGCGTTGCTCGACTTTGTAGAAAAAGGTGGAAAGTTACTGGGCTTACATTCAGCCAATGCAAGTTTTTTGGAAAATCACGATTATTTGGAAATGATAGGTTCAAAATTCTTGTATCATCCTCCAAAATGCAGGTTTGTAGTGAGAATATCGAAAATGCATTATATAACACAGGGATTAGAGGATTTCGAAATTGTTGATGAACTCTATATTTCCGAATACAACGAGAATGTGAACATACTTCTTGAAACCGATTACAACCATCAAAAGGTTCCTATACTCTATACGAAGTCTTTTGGTTTAGGAAAAGTTGTATTTTTCGCTCTGGGTCACGATACGACTTCGATCCTTAATAGAGATTTCATAAGAGTCTTTTCAAGATCCTTGGATTGGTTGATAAAAGAATAAAAGGGGAGGAGAGCTCCCCCTTTATTTTTTGGATGTTTTTTCAAAATATTCCTTAGCATTTTTCAACAGCTCTGGATCGCTGAATAGGTCGTATCCCGTCATAGCCAAAGCTTTTGTAGCTCTTATCATGGCCTCATATCCTTCGGTGGAATTACAGCATTGTGCAAATTCATGGGTATGACCTGGAACTTCCTTTCCTTTGGTAACCCCTATATATCCGTGAATCCCTGGAACAGCGTGTGTTACATCACCCATATCTGTTGAGCCGACTCCTTTTTCATATGTTCGTTTGGTGACTTTTTCCCCCACGAGCTTGAAATTTTCCTCAAGAGATTTTCCAATCGGTTCATTGCTTAGAACTCTTTTAACCGTGGTTAAAAGCTCCATTTTATAGTCACACCCTGTCATTAGTGCTGCACCCTTTGCAATGTTTTTAACTCTCTCGGTTACTTTTCTCTGTGTCTCATCATCAAGCGTTCTTATACCTATTTCAGCCATGGTGTATTCTGGAATAATGTTGAATGCTTGACCACCAACTTTTACAATTCCGTGTAATCTTATTCTTTCAGGTAGTTGTTGTCTCGCAAGTGCAATACCAGTAAAAAACAGATTTACTGCATCAAGCGCGTTTACTCCCTCATAGGGTTTGGAAGCAGCATGAGCCGGTTTACCAAAGAATTCTACTTTGTAATGTTCTACTGTGAATGAATCTGAAAAAGCCGCAGTCTCAGAGGACGGATGGATCATCAACGCGGCATCTACGTTATCGAAGACTCCCGCATCTAAGAGAATTCTTTTACCTGTGCCTCTTTCTTCGGCAGGAGTACCTATGAACATCACAGTTCCTTGATTTTGTTCTAAAATTCCCAATTTTGCTAACGCAACCGCAGCACCTGCACTTATTGTTCCTATCATGTTGTGACCACATGCGTGTCCAATTTCCGGGAGGGCATCGTATTCTCCAATGAATGCTATAATCGGCTTACCAGAACCATATTTTCCAACTATCGCTGTTTCCAATCCACCTACTTTTCTTTGAACCTCAAACCCATTTTCCTCAAGGAATTTTGCAAGTTCATCAGAGGATTTGTACTCTTCATAAGCAATCTCAGCGTAATCGAAGATCTTCGATGCTATTTCCTTCAATTTATCTGAAAGCGAATCGATGATATTCGAAATTTTATCTTTCAAGAAATTCACCTCCTCAATCAAAGAATGTTCTTCTCGATTTTGCCGTTTTTTATGACGACCTTTATATTTTCGGCTTTTCTGAGGACTGTTATATCCTCCACAGGATTACCTTCAACAACGATAACATCGGCTAATTTTCCAACTTCGATTGTTCCTATCTTATCATCCATCATTATCGCTTCTGCACTCGTTTTGGTTGCCGCAACTATGGCTTCCAATGGCGTGAAACCCTCTTGTTTAACCAATAATTCCAACTCCATTGCGTTTTCACCAAGTGGGAACAAAGGTTTGCTACTAAAATCCGTTCCTACGGCTATCTTTACTCCTTTTGCTTTCGCTTTCTTTATGTAATCTCCATGTAATTCTTGAAGCATCTTGAGTTTTTTGATTCCCCACTCTGGAACACCGTATTTTTCACCTTTGGAGCTTATTTGCTCTTTTATCGAAAGGGTAGGTATCAAAAATGCACCTTTCTCAGCTATCATGTCAATTCCTTCGTCATCGATGAGATCACCATGTTCTATCGTTCTAACTCCAGCTATCAATGCATTTTTAATTCCTTGGGTTCCTTCAGCATGAGCTGCTACATATGATCCCACACTCTTTGCTTCCTCAACCATAGCCTTTATTTCATCAAGATTGAATTGAGAAGAAGTTGGAAGATCTCCTTGTGACATAACTCCACCTGTTGTACAGATCTTTATGAAGTCAGCACCTTCTCTGAATTGTTCTCTAACAGCTTTTATACATTCACTCACTCCATCACAGAGTTTTGTGAAATCACCTTCCTTTGCCCAGTCAAGGGGTAACGAGTGAAAATCTCCATGCCCTCCCGTTTGTGATAACAGTTTACCAGCGGCGAGTATTCTTGGCCCCTTGATTTCACCTTCTTCAACAACCCGTTTCATATATATTCCTAATCCACCAACGTCTCTAACAGTCGTGAACCCAGCGTCAATGAGTTTTGAAAGATCTCCAACAAGTCTCGCTGCCTTAACGGCGATCGGTTCAAGAGAGGCTTTCAAAAAATCCAAGGTTCTTGAACCTGTCAGGTGAATATGGCAATCTATCAGCCCAGGCAAAACGGTTCCATTTTCCAATTTTATTGTTTCTGCGTTTTCAGGTATTTCTAACTCATCCTCAGTACCTACTTGCGTTATTTTGGCATCCTCGATAATAACGAATCCATTGAAAGGATCCCTACCTGTTCCATCAACTATACGGCCAATGATTACGATCTTCCCCATAACGACACCCCTTTCTACTGAAATTAGTCCTGTTCTTTTACA
>DQYP01000282.1 GCA_011043375.1 Thermotogaceae bacterium
ATCAAAACAATACTGATGCGAGAGATAGTGGAGGCTTGGAATGGTAGGAAAACAGCAGAAAAAGCCCTTAAAGATGCTAAAAAGCAAATAGATGAGATTCTCGCTGAGTTTTATTGATCCTTTGAATAAGGAGAGAAAAAATAATGAAGTATGGATCTTCATACAGAAAAACAACATTGGCGGGGTATGTTTTTTTAGCCCCTGCCATCTTTTTTTATTCTTTGTTCTTTGGCTTCCCGGTTATATTTTCTCTCATCGTTTCTACGAAAAGATGGAATATGCTAATTCCATTATCGAAGGCGCGAGCAGTCGGTTTTTTTCACTATAAATATCTTTTAAATAATGAGCTATTTATGCATTCTTTACTTAATACTTTGATGTATTCTCTGATAACTGTAAGTATCTCGTTGACCATTGCTTTGATACTTGCTGTATTAATAAACAACGCAAAATTTTCCATCCTTTGGCGTTTCATTTACTTTACCCCTGTTGTTACCCCACAAGTAGCAATTGGTACCATTTGGGGATATCTTTACAGACCAAATAATGGCTTGTTAAACTCTATTTTAAAACTTTTCGGCCTTAAACCGGTATATTGGTTAACCGATCCAAACGTGGTACTTTTTTCGGTAATGATAACAGCTATATGGGCAGGCATCGGTGGTTCGATGTTAATATTGACTGCTGGATTGAAAAACATTCCTCAAGATTATTATGACGCTGCTAAGATTGATGGAGCCGGTCCTTTTAAACAATTCTGGTACATAACTGTTCCATTATTAAAACCAACCTTACTTTTTCTAACTGCAACTGGAATGATAGGTGCTTGGCAGGTATTCGATTTGCCTTTCATAATGGGAAGAAATGCACCTATTAAAAGTATTATGACAGTATCCTGGTACGTTTATGAGACAGCCTTTCAATCTTTGAGAATGGGTAGAGCTTCTGCGGGAGCATTTTTACTGTTTTGTGTTATTTTCTCGGTAACCTTGATAATCTTATGGATATTTAGACGTGGAGGTATAGAAGGCTATGAGTAAGAACAAAAAATCAAGGAAACTACTAGAATTCATAAGATATTTTGTAATAATTTTTGGAGCTTTCTGGATGATATTACCATTTTTTTGGTTGTTTTCTGCATCTCTCATGACTCCTGAAGAGTTATTGGCGGATATTCCAAAGTGGTTGCCAGCCAAACCTCAATGGAGTAACTACGTGGAGGTTCTGAAGAGGATACCACTTTTGATATATTACAAGAATAGTTTCATAGTCGCGGGGACGGTAACCTTATTGGTGATTATCACAAGTTCACTCGCGGGTTACTCATTCGCCAAGTTGAGATTTCCGGGCAGAAAGTTGTTATTCAGATTCGTTCTCTCAACGATGATGTTTCCTGTTTTTATCTTTTTAATACCTGTTTATTACCTGATGAAGCTCTTTGGATGGCTCGATAATTATCTTTCACTTATAGTTCCCTTCGCTGTTAGTGGATATGGAATATTTCTGATGAGACAATTCGTGATGACAATACCGGATGAACTTTTGGATTCTGCAAGAATGGATGGTGCTTCTGAGTTTAGGATATATATTTCAATAATTTTACCACTCCTCAAACCAGTAATTGCAACACTTGCAATATTAACATTCATAGGCCAATGGAACTCATTTCTTTGGCCTCTGATAGTAACAACATCCGCTCAACATCTCATGACTTTACCAGTTGGGATTTCAAGATTATCCCTGGCTTTTTCTACGACAGAAACCCAACATTTGATACTGGCAGCATTGGTTTATCAAGTTATACCAATGGTAATAGTTTTTCTCTACTTGCAGAGGTATTACATTAAAGGATTCGTGTTGAGTGGATTTGGAAATATATAATGAATTATTTCCTTCGAAGGGTATGCCTATCAGCGACTTTCGTAGCTGCATAGGAGTCAGGCTTTATTTTTACATCGAAGCCATTACTTGTGATGTATCCAACTATTGATTTTATGAGTTCTTTAGTTGGACCTTTTTCACCAATGTCGACATGTATTTCTATTCGCGATATTTTTTGAAAATCCTCACTGATAAGTGATTTTAAGACCCAATTTGCTGTATTTATGCTCAATTGTGCCTCTTTAAATATCCTCGACCGTAATTCATAATATTCGTGTGAAATATTCGTTTTGTAGAAATAAGTTGCTCCTTTACCTACCCTATGAGCGACGATAGCGGTGGTAAAAACGGTATACGAATTGTAGGCATGAGAATCGGTGCCTATTATAAGTTCGTTAGCCAAACTATCTTGAAAGAAACCTCGTATTTTTTCCATTACTTCTTCCAAGGTTAAATGTAAACCATTAGGATCTTTGAATTTGAATTTTACACCCCCTCTGAATCGTTAGATTCTGTTAACTAAAAGTATTGAAATCTATCAAAAACCTTAATTATTCTTTAAATAGGGGACATCCCCTATAACACCTTGATTCTGTTAGCTAAGAGTATTGATATAATAAGACTTATTGCTTGTTAGGATAAGATTCCTCGTCACTATCGTTCCTCGGAATGACAAAAATAAAAAAAGTCATCGGAACGGTAAAAACAAAAAAGATGTCATTGGGACGATAAAACAAGAAGAATGTCATCCCGAACTCTTTCCCTTTGTCATCCTGAACGTAAGCGAAGGATCTTTCGTCGCTAACGCTCCATCGGAATGACAAGGAAAACGTCATCCCGAACGTATGTGATGTATTGTGTCATCCCGAACGAATGTGAGGGATCTTTTATCCTCAATTGCTACTACTTCTTATACTTTTCAAAGACTTCAATAATATTTATCTGCTTTTTTTGTTCCATTGAATATCATCACCACTACTAGTTAACACTATCAATCGTTATGAAAGGTTGTTTTCCTCTTTTTTTTGTTCCAATAAACAGTCACAACTATAAGTTTTTCCAAATGTTTACTCAAAACAACTGTTATTTCCCCATTGGTTAGTGAGAATCTATTCCCAAATCTATAATTGACCATTGAGTTCTTGTTGTTCACAATCTCGAGGACAGTTTCCTCGGAAATCCCTCTTTCATGAATCCTTTGAATTGCGTGAGGTGAAAAAACGATCTCTTCAACCTCTAAAAATTCTCTATTATCAGTCTTCTTTTTAGTAAAGTATTTAAAATAAAGTGAAATTCCAAGAACCAAGAAAAGTAGCAGTATCGTTAAGGTCACTATAATCACTCGTCCTCACTCAAAAGTTATAAGCTATTACAAGACCATGGATTTCTTTTACTCCTATTGATTTCAAAACCTTTGCACATTCTTCCATCGTTGAACCGGTGGTCATAATATCATCTATCAATATTAGTTTCTCTGGTATCATATCAACTCTAACTATTTGATATTTCCCTACGACGTTCAAATTTCGATCTTTTTTGTCAAGCTCGATTTGTGGTTTTTTGTTTACAGCCTTTAGAAATTTTAAGATCTTAGTATTTGAGATTCTTGAGAAATATTTTACAAGTTTTTCGACATGATCAAATCCCCTCTGGGATTTTGAACTCTTAGTTGAAGGAACAAAGGTTATATAACGAAAACTGCTGAGTATAGGTGAAAGATGATAGACCCTATACAAGGCGTCCGATAATATCTTGGATAATCTTATCCTGGGAGTAAATTTGTATTTTATTATCAATTCTTTGATATCATCATATCTTGCAAAAGCCCAGATCTTATCCAAATGTTTCGTTTTTTTATCTATACCCATTATTGGGAAGTTGTTGAATATTTTCTCATTGCAATCTGTACATAGCAATTCTTTAAAACCAATCACCTTTCCACACATCGCACAAGTGTTGGGAAAAACAAAATCCATTATTTTTGATCCTAAAAGAAGAAAATTTTTAATCCAATATTTTCCAGCAATCTCTGCATCTTGGTTCATACTTAACACCCTCGATGGAACCATCTATCAGTATGACATCATCTCTCTTAGAGGCTGGTAACCATTCACCGTTTTTCAAAATCATCCGTTGAGTTCTGGTTGCATCCTTGCCACAGACAACACATACTGCTTTCAAAAGTGTTATATCGTCCGCCCTTATCACTAAATCTTCGACGCTTTTGAATGGTTCACCTTTGAAATCAAGATTCAATCCGGAACTTATTACGTCTATACCCCTATTTAAAATGTCTTCTAAAATGTTGTAAATAGGCTCATCGAAGAATTGGATTTCATCGATGGCTATGAAGTCATTCTTTCCATCTTCGAGAAAATCAAATATATCGGATATTTTAGAGATAGGTATAGCTTCTATAGTTGTTCCGGCTCTTGATTTAACAAAAGATTTGTCTCTTGTATCCACAACAGGTTTGAAGACCAGTCCACTCTGTTTTGCAATGCGTCTGCGTGTTATACGCCTTATTAATTCCTCCGTTTTCCCCGAATACATTGGTCCTATTATTATTTCGAGTCTTCCTTTCAAGATGCACTCACTCCTTCAAAAGTTTCAACAAATCCTTGCTTATTTTAGCGTTTGTAAAAATCAGATCGTTTCTGAATATATTTCCTTCTGAACCTTGTAAATTCAAAATTTCTCCCCCAGCTTCCTTAACTATGAGATAACCTGCAGCAACGTCCCAAGGTTTTAAATGATGAGACCAAAAAGCATCAATTGACCCTCTGGCGAGCATACAGGCATGATAACATGCACTACCGAACATCCTTACCCTTCTAACTTTTCCTATCAGA
>DQYP01000041.1 GCA_011043375.1 Thermotogaceae bacterium
AAGGTTATCGAAATCTGTCAAAGTAATCAAAAATTTCTGTTGAATTTTCTCAGGAATATGGGAGACAGAATTTCAATACTTTCTGAAAAACTTTATCTTCTTTCATTGAGTGATCTAAAAGAAAGGATAGCCAGATATTTGCTAACAATTTCAAGAGGGGAAGAAAAATTCAAAATTCCAATTACAAAAGAAGAACTTTCAAAAATTTTGGGAGTTACGAGACCTTCACTTTCAAGGACATTTTCAGAACTCACGAAGGAAGGAATAATCGAGCAAATCAGAAGCGAGATAATAATAAGAGATATCGAAAGGTTGAAAAAATTGATCAAAGAGTAAATGGTGGAGGCGGCGGGAATCGAACCCGCGTCCGAGGAAGGATCTCCTCCAGGCCCTACGAGCGTAGTCCGTGTTTTGTTTACCGAGCTGGTGACTCCCACGGACAGGATTCACCAGACGGTGCCACCTACTTTCCCCCAATAAGACGGTGGCGATCTTATCGGGGTTGGCTGGTTCTATGATGCCTTACCCTTCCATACCAGCCAAATGGAAGGGAGGCAGCTGCTTATCTATTAAGCAGCAAGAGCCATTTCTGGTTCGACGCTTATTTTTTCTCTCACCTTTTTTACGAGGAGGTGAGCACCCTCGGCTCGCTCCCGGAGGAGACCTCGACCCCGTCGAGCCCAGATCGCCCCCAATTTGAATAGTATTCAATGGTTTCAATGATCTATTTACTTACTTTTATGATAGCATTATCTATGACTTTAATCAACTTCTGGAAGTTCAAATTTGGGATAGATCATTGAGAAAATGGGTAGGAGTGATAAAATATAATTGTTAAATTTTAGTGATAGGGGGTTGCTTGTATGAAAGCAGTCAGATTACATGCTAAATGGGAACCGCGGCCTGATTTTGTATTAGGATCAAAAGATATTGAAGGAAAAATGACATGGCTTGGAAGTAAGGTTTGGAGGTATCCCGAAATACGTATTGAAGAGGTTCCGGAACCAAAAATTGAGAAACCAACCGAAATCATTATCAAAGTCAAGGCATGTGGAATATGTGGAAGCGATGTTCATATGTCACAAACCGATGAAGAAGGGTATATGTTGTATCCGGGACTAACAGGTTTTCCAGTAACCTTAGGTCATGAATTCTCAGGAGAAGTTGTGGAAGTAGGTCCAGAGGCAGTGAATCGAAGAACCAACAAGCCTTTTGAGCCTGGTGAACCTGTGACCGTTGAAGAAATGTTGTGGTGCGGTCATTGTAGATCTTGTGCAGATGGTTTTCCCAACCATTGCGAGAATTTAAATGAGCTTGGTTTCAATGTTGATGGGGCTTTTGCAAAATATATAAAGGTTGATGCTAAATACGCTTGGAGTTTGAAATCACTCGAAGAAAAATACGGCAAGGAAAAACTTTTTCTGGCAGGAAGTCTTGTAGAACCAACCTCTGTTGCTTACAATGCGGTGATTGAAAGAGGCGGCGGAATAAGGCCCGGAGATAATGTAGTAGTGTTAGGAGGTGGGCCAATAGGACTCGCGGCGGTTGCCATCTTGAAACATGCGGGAGCAGCCAAAGTTATTTTATCTGAGCCCTCAGAAGTTAGAAGAAATATCGCGAAGAACCTTGGTGCGGATTATGTGATAGATCCAACAAAGGAGGATTTCGCTGAAGCGGTTTTGGAATACACGAAAGGCTTTGGTGTAAAACTATTTTTGGAGGCGACGGGAGTACCTACAATCGTATGGCCTGGAATTGAAAGAGTGATATGGGATGCAAAAGGTATAAATTCCACAGTGGTGATAGTTGCAAGAGCTGATGCGAAGATACCTTTGACAGGTGAGGTTTTTCAGGTGAGAAGAGCTTCAATAGTGGGGTCACAGGGACATTCAGGACATGGAACATTTCCAAGAGTTATCGAATTGATGGCTTCTGGTATGGATATGACGAAGATAATTTCAAAAACAATCAATATAGACGAAGTACCAGAGTATATAACCAAATTACAGACTGATAAAAATCTTGTCAAAGTAACGATGGTTAATAACAATTGAGAGGGGGGATTCAAATGTCGAAATGGCAGATTCCACCAAGCGGTGGACATATGGAAAAACCAAGTGGTGTGTACTACCAAACGATGACGATGAAGGAAATAAGGGAAAGACTTGAAAAAAATGATTTGATAATTATTCCCGTCGGTAGTACTGAAAATCATGGTTCAAATGCTCCAACGGGTGAAGATACTTTTCTGGTGACGAGAATGGCTGAACAAGTTGCTTTGAAAACTGGTTGTACCGTTGCGGAACCTATCTGGTATGGTTATCATCCTTATCATCACATAGGTATGCCAGGAACCGTGCCAATAAAAGATGAAGCTTTTATAGATTACCTGGTTAGTGTAATCGCTGGATTTTGGAATACTGGTTTTAGAAAACAAATTCTTCTCAACGGCCATGGTCAAGAATTTGTGATCCCTGTAGCCATACACAAATTTGCTAAAATCTTTCAAGTTCCCGGGATAATAATCAATTTGAATTGGTACCATGCGGTGCAGGATAAATTCAAAACCAAAGACCAGGGCGGACCATACGAGACTCCGTTTATACACGCCGATGAAGTCGAAAGTTCCTGGAGTTTAGCATTGTTCCCTGAATTCATGCACCAAGAGTGGGTGGAAGATACGAATCCCCAGGGATTCTTACCAGAGGGACATATAGATAAAGCGGGCAATTTACTGCACAGGCCAATAGCCTGGTATGGCCACGTTGGTGGAGGGCCGATAGAGGTTTATGCGTATCCACAAGGAGTGGTTGGAAAAGCATCTTTGGGTGATGCTGAAAAAGCTAAAGATGGAGTAGAGGCGTTATTGGATTATTTAGAGAAATTGGTAAATGATATAATGGAAAAGTTCCCAGCTGGTAAATTACCACCTGCTGAATCACTTTCTCAAAGACCAAAAGAAGAGTTAGAAGCAGCACTGAAAAAACCTCTCTCCGATGGTTGGAAAAGTATATATTCGATTGGTAATATGTGGTGATTCCCATGGAAAAGTTGGGAATTGGAATAATAGGAGCGGGTCGTATTGGTAGAATACACGCTATCAATCTCTACCGTTTTTTTCCTGAGGTTGAAATAGTTGGAATAGCGGATATCGATTTAGATAGGGCAATGCAACTTTCAAGAGAGATAGATAACAAAAAGGTTTTCGATGATCCTACCGCCCTTATAAATCATCCGGATGTGCATGCAATATTGATATGTTCGAGCACGGATACGCACACTGATCTCATAATTAAAGCTGCGAAAGCAGAAAAGGATATATTCTGCGAAAAACCAATAGCACTCGATATTGAATTGATTGATGAGGCTTTGACTGCTGTTGAGGAGTCAAATGTAAAACTCTTTGTAGGGTTCAATAGAAGATTTGATCCAAATTTCAAAAAGGCAAGAGAGTTGGTTTTGAGCGGTAAAATTGGAAAACCTCATATATTGAAGATAACAAGTAGAGATCCCGAACCTCCACCGATTGAGTATGTAAAAGTTTCCGGTGGAATATTTGCTGATATGACCATACATGATTTTGATATGGCAAGGTATCTTTTGAATGATGAAATTGTAGAGGTTTACGCCACTGGAAATGTGTTGATAGACGAAAAAATAATGGAGTACGATGATGTCGATACGGCAATCACAGTCTTGAAATTCAGAGGAGGTTCAATGGGAGTTATAGATAACTCGCGTAAAGCTGTTTATGGATATGATCAAAGAATAGAAATCTTTGGTTCCGATGGAATGATAAGTGTGAACAACAAGCTCGAAGATGAAACCATGATTGCTAATAGTAGAAGCTTTCAAATCTCTAAACCTTTGTATTTCTTCTTGGAGAGATACCAAGAAGCTTATCTCAATGAAATGAAGGAATTTGTGAGTTCGATCATCAATAACTCAAATCCTCCAGTTTCGGGAATGGATGGCAAAATAGCAATCTTAATTGCTGAAGCTGCAAAGAAGTCACTAAAAGAGCGCAAACCGATAAAACTTGAATATCAATAGTGGGTGGCACTGCCACCCACTTAATTTATTTCGTTATCCCAGCATAACAAATATCTGGCCCTTGATCATTCGGATCAGTGAAACTATCTGAGATGGCTTTCAAAAGTGCACCGCCACCTCTAAGATTTTCCCCTGTACCCGTGTAAAGTGGAGGATCTACACCATCGAAATCTGCATCACCTTTAAAACCATAATATCCACTGTTTTCTTTTAAAAGTAACGCTATTCTAAAATATGTCATAAATCTTCCAAAATTCAAATCAGAGTCGAGATAGTTATGAATCGCATCTTCTATCGCTTTGTAATCATTGTTTGAATCCATCAATATCTCTCTAAAAATGGAATCTCCTTGTCCCATTTGTGTTCTAACATACTGCAGGAAGAGATATGATAACGCATAATTTGATAGAGTATCACCACTATAATCCCAGTATAGCAAGGAATGACCATTCGCTATGCTGGACGAGTTATTGAAATAATAAATCCTGCTGTTCAGAACTCCATATATCATATGTTCTGCTGCCATTGAGAGACCTTCGTCGATCCAAGTATCCATCGAGCTATTACCTTCCACCAGCACGTTTCTATTGTAGCTCACCATATGTTGAAACTCATGAGCCAGCGTGGAATAAGCTCTGCTAACATCCACAGG
>DQYP01000240.1 GCA_011043375.1 Thermotogaceae bacterium
AAATACATTGAAGTAATATTTTTGCGCAATAAATCGAAGAACAAAGAATTTTTTAAGAGGGTGTGGTTGAGATGTTTCATCGCGATGAGTTCGAATTACTTTTTGAGGAATTTTTGAAGACTTATCCTAAATCATCTGATGGGTTAGAACACGCCCGTTTGTATGAAAAAATGAGAGAAAACGGAAAATATAATTTCGAACAGATAAAAGATAAAAAGCAAGCAGGAGAAGATATAACAACCGATGTAATCTTAAAACTTCTGCCATATGAAGATACAGAAAACAATAAAAAAATAGGGGCGTGGGTCAGTAATGTAGCGCCTGTATTTGCAACAGATGCTCGGAAAAAATATCACAAATATTACGATGTTGAAGATTGGCCAAAAGTAGCTGAATTGATTTTTTGGTTTGTAAAAGAGAATTTTGAAAATCCGGATCGTTTAGAAGAAAATTGTTTAATTTTTGCTAAATCTCCGTATTCTAAAGGTTTTCAATCAGGTACTCTTTCTCCAATACTCAATGCTTTAAGACCCGAGAGATTTTTACTTATCAATAGTAAAAGTGTTAAAACTATCAACTACTTTATGGGTTCACATGTTTCACAAAATATTGAAAAATATCCAGAAACCAACGAAAAGGGTTTTCGATTATTAGCTGAAGTAAAGAATATAATTGAGAACAAAATAGAGGGTATGAGAACATCTGATGTTTTCGATATGTTTTGTCATTGGCTCAAGGCTATTAAAAAACATCCGTTGCAACAACCAAAATACTGGAAAATTGCCCCGGCTGAAAATGCATGGAAATGGGAGGAATGTTACGAGGGTGGTTACATAGCCATCGGTTGGGATGAACTTGGTGATGTTAGCAAATTGTCAAGTGAAGAATTTAAAAGTCTTGCAGATAAATTGGCTGAAGATATTCCAAAATACACAAAGGCTGGAATGTATCAAGTTTGGAGGTTTTCAAGAATCTCTGAAGGAGATTATGTTATTGCAAATCGTGGCACAAGAGAGGTTATAGGTATTGGGAGAGTAACTGGACCGTATTATTTCGTTGAAAATGAGAGGTATGGGCATCGTCTTCCGGTTGATTGGTTTGATACCAGAATAAGAAAAGTGAACAAACCTGGGTGGAGAAAAGCGCTGAATGAATTATCCCCGGAGGAATTCGAGGAGATTGTTAATACAGAAATAGAAGAAAAGAAGTACATTCGAAAAAGTGTTCAGGCATGGTTTTTTCAAGCTAATCCGCAAATGTTTGATTTCGATAAGTTTTTAAAAGAAGGAAATCGAAAGATTGATTGGAGAATTACAAGATACAAGGATGAAATAAAGCCAAACGATATTGTTTTAACATGGGTTTCCGGAAAAGAAAATGGCCTAAGGGCAATTGGGAAAATAAACTCTGAAATTTTTGAGAAAGATGGACAACAAAAGGTATGGATAAAAATTGTGAAAGACTTTGGAGATTTTGTTTTGAGTCATGATGAACTTAAATCTGATCCTGTATTAAGAAACTGCCAAATAATAAATATCCGTCGGGGTACGAATTTTAGAATTAAGCAAGAGGAATATTCTAGAATTCTTTCTATTCTTAAAGAGAAGAAAAAAATCAGTCAGGACGAAATTCAAGAACTTGGATTACCGTCAAAAGAGTTTACTAAAGAAGACTTAATCAGAGTGATTTATTTTGATTATGAAAATGGGGAAAGTGTAATAGATAACGTCCTCAAGTTATTAAGAAGGAAGAAGAATATAGTCTTGTATGGCCCTCCAGGAACAGGCAAGACTTTTATCGCCAAACAAATAGCTAAATATTTAACTGAAGGTGACAAAAAAAGGGTAGAAATGATCCAGTTCCACCAATCTTATTCATATGAGGAGTTTATGGAGGGGTATAGACCTGGCCTTGTGGAGCAAAATAATGGGAAAGCAATTAGCTTTGAACTTAAGGATGGAGTATTCAAATCCTTTTGTAAGAGAGCAGAAAGTGACCACGGGAATAAGTATGTATTTATTATAGATGAATTCAACAGGGGAAATGTTGCCAAGATCTTTGGAGAGCTGATGTATCTACTTGAATACAGGGAGAAAAAGCATTCTATCCGGTTACCATACTCCAATGAAAAATTTTCGATCCCGAAGAATGTTTATATAATTGGCACAATGAATACGGCGGATAGATCACTTGCAATAATGGATTTTGCTTTAAGAAGGAGATTTGGGTTTTTCAGGTTGGATCCGAATTTTGAAGTTCTCAAAAACTTTGCAGCTGAAAACGAATATTCTATCGATCTCGATAAATTGATAAAAAACATAAAGAGAGTCAATGAAAGAATAGGAGATAAGGATTACTATATTGGTATATCGTATTTTATAAAAGAAAAACTTGATAATGAAGATCTGAAGAGCATTTGGATAAATGAAATAGAAACATATTTGGAAGAATATTTTCTGGATGAGCCAGATAAAATCGATGAGTTAAAATGGAAACAATTATGGGGCGAAAGCAATGCGTCAGCAACCGATTAAAGTTTCTGAATACGCTGAAATAGAAATTAACAATGTGGACAAAAAAATAATCGCCGCGATAAATCGGAGTTTCTCCAAGTACGTGAATGTCTCTAGAAAGCTTCTTGAAGATGTTTATATTTTAAAAACCTCGCATTATATAGGTAGGTTTTCAGTTGGCGACTTTGAAGTACACATAAACCCCAAAATTGCTATTAGCAGGCTTTTTTACATGATTAGCAAAGTTTATAGTCTTATGAATTTCTATGATAGGGACGTACATTTGGATACTGCTGATGATCTAATTGAACATTTGCTCAAGATTCTTATAAAATCGGTCAATAGGCTTTTGAAGCAAGGGCTTTACGCTTCTTATATAACATATCTTGAAAAATTGAATACTATCAAAGGAAAGGTAATGCTGAACATTATAGCTAAAAGGTCATGGGATTTGAGCCGTCTCGATTGCTTATATGATGAATACACCCATGATGTACTTGAAAATCAGCTTGTTCGTTATGCGATATACAACGCTTCTAAAATAGCGTCACTTAGCAAATATCATCGGAAATTGAAGAATATTTACAAAAGGTTTTGGAATGTTTCTCATAAAAAACTGAAGGGAAAAGATGTTGACAGGGTGATTTTCAATAGGCTAAATGCGAGATATAAGAACATTCTCATGCTATGCAGATTTTTCCTTGATTTTACTGGTTTGAATGAATGCGTGGGAAACAATCTCATTAGAAGTTTTTTCGTCGATATGAACAGAATCTTTGAGAGTTATTCAACAGCTGTTTTGAAAGAGGGGCTGGGAAATAGTTTCGATGTAATAGATCAAGCAACATTCGATTTCATTGAGGAACCTAGAATAGCAATTCGCCCCGATGTTTTGATCAAAAAAGGCAATGAAATTGTTCTTGTTATAGATTTCAAATACAAAAAAACCGAAGAGCCCTCCCAGGCTGATATTTATCAAATGAACGCATATTCTGATCGCTTCAAGGTCCCGGTAATTGTTGTTTATCCCTCAAAAGAAATTGAAGAAAGAGAGTATGTACTGCCAAATGGTTTGCCAGTTTACGTAATCGGTTTGGACTTAGAAAAAGATGACATCAGACAAGAGGAACAGGAATTTTGTAACAAAATAAGGAACTTCCTAAGTGTTGAACCTCACCCGTTACATCACCTGTTTTTTTGATGACAACGGGAATCATACACACCACACGTTCCATAAAACTGCTGATGTTGAAAGTCCTTATGCTTTGATCTATAACTTTTGCGGAAGCAGCAATTTTATTTGGCCGCATACAGACGAGATGAAGAGGAAGAAATACATGAGACCATCATGGTCTCATGAACCAATTATGTAAAAGAAGTAATCCAGTGCTAACCCAAACAGCTAATTGATTTTATCAAATACATTCTTTCGGCAATTTATTATCACTCCATTTAATATATTCATCTATGTCTTTTGAAACAGAGCCCCAAACTATTTTAAGAAAAATCAAATCATCACCATAACCAATTACGGGAATTATGTCTGGAACAATATCGAACGGGTTGAAGAAATATAATATGGCTGCTGAAGCTGCGGCTATGGAATACCAAGGGACAGGCGGGGGATTATCAGAAAAGAAATCCTTAACCATTTTGATAAGCATTTTAATCCTTAATATAAAACAAGTAAATTTTTGTGAAAGATCTTCTGAGAGATGCTCCTTTACGAAGTTATTGACCTTTTCAAGAATCTCATCTTCTAGTTCAATAACTTTTTTGGCATCATCCATTTTTGTTTCCGATATAACCTCTTCAACGTATTTCTTGCTTACTTTTTCTCCTGCTTTTTTAAATTTTTCTTCTTCCTTCATAAATCAGCTCTACCTCCTCAATGTAAATTTTGATGTTCTATCAGCCTGACTGGCCAAAAAGATAAAAATAGGCTAACGCAAAAGGCAATCCCCATATGATAAATATGAAAACTCTGGATACACAGGCGAAAATTCTCAATATATAAGGTGGATGAGCACGTGCGCAGAAAGAACCAAAAAAAACCCAGAAAAAACACATGCTTAGAAAATAATTTAGAGGTCCGATCAAATTTTTTCCTGCAAAAGAGTCTGCGGCAAGTTCATCAAGCCAAGATAAAAGTGTGCTTGCCGAAAACAAT
>DQYP01000081.1 GCA_011043375.1 Thermotogaceae bacterium
ATTTGAAGAAATAATCTCACATCTCGAGAAAAATAGAATAATAGAATCAAGAATAAAAATTAGTCACACAGATTCTAAGGAATTAACTAAAAAGCTCGACGAGATAAGATTTCTTTTCAAACTTGAAGGGGCTATCTTTCTCCCCGAAACTGGTTATGTTGTTCTTAAAGGAACCTCTGATTCTGTTAAAAATGCGGCAAATTATATAAAGCAACTTGAAGAAAGTAGCAAAATCAAATTAGATAAAAGAGTCTCTCCTCCAAAGAGAATCGAGATATTTGAGACTGTTCCGATCAGCAGGGAGATAGATGAACCTCTGATGAAAAAATTGAAAGAACTCTATCCAAAAGTAACGATCGATTATATCGATGGTGGCAGTAAGTTGTTCATAGTTGGTACCAGTTTAGAGATAGAAGGTATAAAAAGAATACTGAAAGATTTTGATTACGTGAGTGAACCCCAAAAGACAGAATTCATTCCCGTTCCACCGAAATACATCGATGATTTGGTAGATGTGGTATCCGGTGAGTACCAGAATTTGGTAGTGAAAAAGATCAGAGGTGCGATCCTTTTATTGAGAGGGCCTGGATCTAAGATTGATGATGTCAAGAGGTTCATCGATTCCATTGAGAATCTTTTCGAGTCGAGAGAAGTAAAAATCATAAGGAAGATTGTAACATTGGATCCTAAGATGATGGATAATGCGAAGAATCTGATAAAAATTGTTGTTCCATCCGTGAAATCCGATTCGATAGACGAATTAGGTGTGCTTGTTTTAGAAGGTACTCCTGATGATGTGCAGGAAGCCTTGAAGCTTGTAGAAGGCTATGTCGTAAAAGACGAGGATATAGAGACGGTGTCTGTGGTTTTAAAGGGATTGGATTATTCTAAGGTAAACGATTTGTTGAAATTCTATGAGCTTGAAGGAAAAGTGATAACTTATTACATTCCTGATATAAGCCTACTCCTGATGAGGGGTAAAACCTCTGATTTGGTGAAGATATACAGAGAAGTATCACAGTTAGATAAAAGTGTATTTTACAGAAAGAAATTTGAAAATCTTGAAGCAAAGGATATAAAAACCATTTTAGTGGATAAAATGCCTCAACTTTCCTTTGATGATGTTAAAAAGATTGTAAATTCGATGTATCCCGATTTGTCGATAGAAGAGACAACTGATAAGTACATTCTGAAGGGTAAGACTGATGATGTTGAAAAGGCGGTAGAGTATCTTGAGAAGTTGAGAAGTGACCTGCTTTCAGAAAGATTCAAAGTTGTTAGGATATCTGAAAATGTATCCATTGGAACTATTCAAAATGTTGTGAGGCTCTATTCACCGAATTTGAAGATAATCAGTCTCTCTAACAATAAGATAATACTCAAAGGAGATCCATCTGAAATCTCGAAAACTCAAGAGGTGCTGAGTGGACTTGGATTGTTGGATCTTGCCGCTGGAAAGAGCATCCAATTATTGAAAGTTGAAAATCTCGATCCTCAAGAGGCGACTAAACTTTTGAAGATTTATTTTCCCGATCTGAAGGTTGATTATCTTTCAAAAGCCCAAACATTCATACTTGTTGGAACTCCTGATGATGTTGTTGGTGCAATGGCTTTGTTAAGGAACTTTTCAACAACATACGTTCCAAAAGTTGAGAAACCCGAGAAAAAACTGGAGAACTCAATCAAATTTCATGAAGATGGCACTTTTGACATCTCGATCGAGGATTTCACACTCGAAGAGGTTCTCAGATATATAGCCGATAAACTTGGAAAGAATATAATGATTAGTATTCCAATGCCAGAGAAATTAAGAATAAACTCAAAAGGATTGAGTTGGGAGAACTTCTTGAAAATCATAGAACAGAATTTTGGATATGTATTCAACGAGGTTGCGGGAGTTGTAACGCCGAAAAAGGTGAAACAAGTACCAGAGCCAGAGGTAAAGAAATACATCTACAAAGTGAGTTACAATATAGATGAAGTGAAATCCTTGATAGAATTCTATGGTGGGAAAACCTATGTGGATAAGAAAAATAATTTGATAATAGTCACAGGTATCACCGAGGAGAAGAAGAGAGAGCTTGATAAACTCATAAAAGAGGTATCCGCACCGGTCAAGCAAGTTGAAATAGAAGCAAGGGTGATCGATAAGAGTCTTGTGGATGATCTGTTTAGATCTATAACAACCCTACTATCAACAAATGAAGCTATGAGTGGTGAACCAAATGTCACCGCAGGAAAAGGTGAAAAGACAGTTTCTAAAACAAATGTGATCCTTGGTGAAGGAGAAAATATCGAAACAATAGAGCAAAAGATCTCTAGTTCTGGTTTAAACATCTACACTGGAGTTTTAAGCAAACTTGAATATGATAAGTTGATGAGTCTTTTACTCAGCCAACTTGGAGCTACAATAGATATAAGCGCAAGTAAGGATAACTCGGTTGGCAACACACTCTCAAGCCCTAAAATAGTCACAATAAGCGGGAATACGGCAGAAATCCATGTTGGTGATAGGGTTCCATACATTAAGAAAACCATTGATAAAAATGGTAGAGAACAGGTTGATATTGAAAACATAGAAACTGGGATAAGGCTTCAGATAACTCCTATAGTTAAATCAGATGATTCCATAGAACTGGATATTGTGGCAGAAGTAAGCAATATAAGTGGAACCAGATATGCTGGCCCGGAACAGGGAGATCTTCCAATTATTTCATCGAGAAATGCGACTACTCGTGTGATAATAAAAAATGGTGAGACATTTGTAATTGGCGGGTTGACGACTACCGTGAAAACAGATAGTGTTTCTAAACTTCCAGTTGTTGGTAATCTACCGTTCATAGGTGAATTGTTCAAAACCAAGAAGAAGGTGGATCAGAAGCGTGAATTGATAATATTCATAACCGCGAAGGTGGTGAATTGAGATGAGAAGGCCACCTATTGTTGCCGGTACTTTCTATGATATCGACAAAGATGATCTAATCAAGAGATTAGAATGGGCTTTCAGCGATGATAAAATCGGTCCAGGTGAATTACCGGAGAAAGACCAAAAGAAACTGGACAAGAACATTGGAGTAATAGTACCACATGCTGGTTACATATACAGTGGACCTGTGGCAGCATGGGCGTACCTTGAACTTTCAAAACTTGGAAAGCCGGATACTGTGATCTTGATAGGTCCAAATCATACGGGTACAGGTGCAGAGTTAGGAGTGTGGCCCGAGGGCTTATGGATAACCCCCCTGGGTGAGTTGAAAGTGGCGGAAGATGTGACGAATTTTTTATTTGAAAATTCGGATATTTTGACACCTGATACATCTTCACACATCAGTGAGCATTCGTTGGAAGTTCAATTGCCGTTTCTGCAGTATGTGTACGGCAGTGATATCGAGATAGTTCCAATAACAATGATGGTCCAAGAATTTGAGTTTTCAAGGCTGCTTGCAGAGAACATACAAAAGGTTTTTGAACATTTTCCGGAGAAAAAATTCGTAGTAGTCGCATCCTCCGATTTGAATCATTATGAGTCTCAGGAAATCACGTTGAAGAAAGATGAGAAATTCATAAAGGCCGTTCTCTCAGAAGATCCGAAAAAGGTAATCAAGGTTGTTAGAAACGATGAAATAACTGCTTGCGGTTTTGGTCCAATAGCCACTCTTTTATATCTCAAACTGGGTAGTCCAAAACTCTTGAAGCATGCAACCAGTGGAGATATCAACGGTGATTTTTCACACGTTGTTGGATATGCAAGTTTTATCGTCGCTTGATCAGATTTCTGAAGATTTCCAAGAATTCTTCATTCTCACTGTTTTTGAAAATTTTCAGTGTGAGAATATAAAATCCGCCGAGAAGTAGCAGAATCACCATAAGGAGCATGTTTGAATACGAGTATTTGGACAAGAAAACTGTTAAGAAAATCAAAAGAACGTTTGTCACCAGTATTTTGATGATCTCATTATCTTTTTTAAAACCTATCAATCTTTTATTCAACGAACTTATGTTCAACCTCACAACTCCAACAATTCCCGCTAAGGATGTTGCCAGTGCAAGGCCTGAAGGTCCCATTTTCCTGTAAAGCATCAGGTTGAGTACCACGTTCACGGTCACCATCCATATGGTTGCCTTTGTTACAGTCAAATGATCTTTGATCGAATAATGTAAACGGGAACAAAGGCTGAAATATGCATAGAAAGGCATTCCTAATAGGTAAAACAACAAAACGTTGGCAGTTTTAAGTGTATCTTTCTGAGTGAATCTACCTCCTTGGAATATTAAAGAAATTATTTCTTTTCTCAGTATCAGTAAAACAATGAACGATGGCAACACAAAGTAAATGAGTCTTCTAAATGCCTTTGTAAATTCTTTCCTTCTAACTTGAGGGTCATTTATTTTTGAAAATGTTGGTAAAGCAGTGGTCGCAACTGCTATTCCAAAAACGCCAAGGGGAAATTGAAATAATCTGTTAGCATATTGAAGTATCGAAACACTTCCTTCAGGCAACCTTGAAGCAAGATTCAAATCCACCAGGGAATTTATTTGGTTTATAGATAATCCAATGCTCGAATAAAAAAATAATTTAAAGAACTCTCCAAGCTCTGGGGACTTGAATTTGAATTCATAGGAATATCCCAACCTTTTCAACCAATACAATAGGATTACGAACTGAACGACACCA
>DQYP01000073.1 GCA_011043375.1 Thermotogaceae bacterium
AACCATGATTACCTATCGTTCGAAAAAGGTTGAGATAATCTGTGACGACCATCACAAGATATGCAAACTTTTCACCATGGCGGTTGGGATTGGTAAATACAATGGTGGGGGCATGCAACTACTTCCAAGTGCTTTGTACAACGATGGTTTGTTCGATGTCACAGTTGTGCGTGACATATCCAATTTGAGAGTTCTTTTGAATGTCCATTTAGTTTACAGTGGAAAGATATTGAGGCATCCAAAAGTCGATGGTTACAGAGTTAAAAGGGTGAAAGTGAAAGATCTCAACAAAAAGATACCAATTGAGGCAGATGGTGAATTTTTGGGTTATTCCCCTTTTGAATTTGAAATATTCGAGAATGCATTGAACGTTTTGGTGGCGAAATAGGGTTCAAAAAACAAGCAAACTGCGCCAATTGATTCCACATATAGTGGAATCAATTGGTATTTTTTCATTAAAAACGGATTGTTACGATCAGAATTGTCAATAACCTGTCAATAACTTTGAGTTATTGACAGATTTTTCAAGTTATTGACACTGAAAAAATTTGCATGTGTCAATAACTTTCAAGGCAAAAGTGCAAAATTATTTATTCATGCGCTATACAGTCAAAAAAGTTATTGACAGTTCTATAATAGCCTTAGATAAACGGTCACAGAAGTTATTGACAAGTTATTGACAAGTTATTGACACCCATCAAACCATTTAAAATAAACAATCACAGAAGTTATTGACAAGTTATTGACACCTATAGTAGTAGTATATAAGTAATATATATATTAAATACATACTACTATTGCTTCAATCATCATTCAATGCAAATTCAACAGCTGCAATTGCATGAAGCTTAGTGGTATCAAAAACCGGAATATCAACATCTCGTTGGTTAATTAAAAGGGGTATCTCGGTACAACCAAGTATAATTCCCTGAATACCCCTTAACTCAAGGTTCTTTACGATCTCCACGAATTTCTTCTTAGACGATTCTTTTATAATCCCTTTCACCAACTCATCATATATAACGCTATGAACAACATCACGCTCGACATTCGTTGGAACAAAAACCTCCACTCCAAAATTCTCTCTCAACCTGTTGGAATAGAATCCATCCTCCATGGTGAACTTAGTCCCAAGCAATCCAACTTTTTTCAAACCCAATTCAACAATCTCTTCACCAACCACATCTACAATATGCAAAATTGGAATGGTAATCCTCTGAATCATATTATCAACCAATTTATGCATGGTATTGGTCGCTATCACAAGAAAATCCGCTCCTGCTTTTTCCAATCTATGAGCGGCATTGATCATCATTTCTGATAACTCATCCCAATTACCCTCATGCTGTAAGCGCTCCACTTCATCAAAGTCGAAGGAGTAAACAAGCATTTTGGCAGAATGAGATCCTCCCATTTTCCTTTTAACGGTCTCATTCATTATTCTGTAATACTCAAGTGTGGACTCCCAACTCATTCCTCCAATTACACCTATCGTCTTCATAAAAATCACCTCGAAAAAATTAAACATTTTAATAGAAAAACCGAAGGAAATTTGATAACATTAAGTTAGAAAATCAAACCAAGAAAATTCTATCACAGGGGGTAATGTAATTGAAAGTTACAAAGGCAGAATTATTAGAAAGATCGTACGCAATGAGTGGATACTTTACATTCGGCTATACATCACTCGTGATATCAAGCCTTCTACCACTGATAGAAAGAAACTTCTCACTTCCACACTCAAAAACTGGAATAATGCTATCTGCAGGTTCAATAGCGTTCTTGATAACTTCATTATTGATAGGATACCTCCTTGAAAAATTCGATACATTCAGAATAACACTGACGGGACTTTTAACAACAACCTTTGGAGGAATAATATTCATGATTTCGAGAGGATTTCCAGAATTGGTGGCAGCAATAACACTCGTAAACATAGGAGCTGCAACAGTGGAAGTGAGTGTTCCATTTGTGATAGGTTTGAACGAAAGCACCGGAAAAAAAGGCGGAATTTTAAACGTAGTCCATTCACTCTTTGCATTCGGAGCGATATCCGGCCCATTCATAACCTCAATTATAATTAAAAATCCAAGCAACTGGAAGTACTCGTTTCTCACGGTAGTAGCGTTTTCCCTGATTCCCATAATATCGATAACACTTGCAAGAGAACATGTGAGAACAATGTTCGAAAATTACAGAAAAAATAAGAGAGTCAAAGAGGAAAAAGAAAACACCTTGATTGAAGCATTTGAACTCCTCAAAAATAAATTTTTCCTATTACTGATACTTGGACTTGCAATATACGTTGGATATGAAATGAGCTTTTCATCATGGCTATCAGTTTTTCTGTACGAATACAGAGGTTTCAAGGTTGATTCTGCAGCCCTCTATCCTTCATTTTTGTGGATAGGATTGTTTATTGGAAGATTGATCTTTGCAAAGGCCGCAGATAAAATAGGGTACAAAAAATGGTTGATAATAGTATCGATCGCCTCAGCTGTGACAACAATTTTGGCAATCATCGTGAGCAGGAATATGATGAGTATATTTATCAGCGTATTCCTCACAGGACTTTCCTACGCGACGGTTTATCCAGTCATTCAAGCGATAATAATAGATACCTTCAGGAAAAACAAAGGAACCGCCCTTGGGATAACAGCCGCAAGTACATCCATATTATCAGCCTTAACCAACTTCACTATCGGTCAACTTGGAAGCGCATTTGGAATATTTGCAGGACTTCTCACGATAGTGGTACTTACGGTAGCCGAAATAGTTGTAGTGTTCTACTTCAAGAGCGATTAAGATTGTGGTAAAATATCTTTGAGAAAATTATTAGTTAAAATAATATTGTTACATAAAAATTATAATAAAATTAATTAAAGTTAAAATATCACAGGAGGGTGAGATAAATGAAAAGTATAAGAGCAAGAATCTATCTTTTGACGATTCCAGTTATTGTCGCCTCACTCGTGATATTAGCGTTCATAGTAATGTTAAATAGTAGAACAATCCTGGAGAAAACCATTCTAGAAAGTGCAAAGGATGTTCTCAATTCCGTAACGGATACCTTAAATCAATGGGTAGATGCAAAAATCAATGAATTAAGACCTATGTCAAACTCAAGTGCCATAAAACAGGTTGGATTTGGAGGTTTGGCGGCGGTTGGATATGAACTCGAAGATCTTCAAAAAAACGTGAAAGATTCTTTCGATTTTTTGTTCGTTGCCCTGAGTGATGGAAAATATAGAACAGGATCAAAACAAATAGGTACCACCGAAATCGAAAAAAATATGCCCAAAAATGCCCCAATTTTGAAAGATATATTCGAAAAAAAACGTAAACAAAGTGTCAGCATTATGAAGCTCGAAGGAAAGGATTATATTGTATTCGGTTATCCAATTTTAGATTATGAAGGAAAGCCAGTCGCTGTCATAGGTGGTGCAGTTGATTTCCAAAAACTCGGTAAAATAGCTTCAAAGATAAAAGTCAGTGGTAAAGGTTATGGAGCAATCGTTAACGAAGATGGTACAACTTTGTGGCATCCAAATTCTGAATACATATTGAAATTCAATTTCTTGAATGCAGATAAAGAGTATGGATTCAAAGGTCTCTCAAAGATAGCGAAGCAAATAGTTTCAAGCAGTGAAGTGGGATACGATTGGTACACAGACGACAAAGGACAAAAGAAGTTGATAGTTTATGCTCCTTTGAAGAACGTTCCATGGTTTGCAGTCACCATAGTTACTGAAAAGGAAATATTCGAACCTGCAACAGAGTTACTCAAAAACATCTTGATTGTAACCGGTGTGATAGTTGCTATATTGATTGTAATCCTGACTCTCACCGGTTGGATCATCGTTAAACCCATCCAAAACATAACAGAGAAAGTTAAAAAATTCAAAGCTGGGGAATTGGTTGCTGATTTGAGGGTCGATTTCAGTCAAAAAGGAAAAGATGAGATTGCAACAATGGGTAACCTGTTGAATTCTGTGATAAAGGATCTCAGGAATTTCATGAACCAGGTTGCCGATACCTCACACAACGTTGAACAAACGGGAAGTGAACTCGCTGATATTTCCACAAAGCTTGCTCAATCGAGCGATAAACGTTTGAAGCAGATTGATGAAGTCAACGCAAACGCTCAGAACATCTCTGCCTCGCTTCAAGAAACCACATCTGGGGTCCAGGAAGTTGCGGCGAGTGCGCAGAATGTATCAAAATCAGTGCAAGAATTGGTACAAAAAGCTGAAGATGTCTCAAACTCGGCAAACGTTGGAAACGAGGGTGTAAAGAAAATAGTAGAGATAGTCGATAAAACCACTCAAGAAACCTCAAAAGTAGCAGAGAAGATCAAAGATTTGGCAAGTGTTTCTAAAAACATAGGAGAAATCGTTGAGACGATCTCATCCATAGCTGAGCAGACAAACCTATTAGCGTTGAATGCAGCGATAGAAGCAGCAAGGGCTGGAGAAGCTGGAAGAGGCTTTGCTGTCGTTGCGGATGAAATAAGAAAACTTGCTGAAGAGAGCAAAAATGCAACTGAAAACATTTCGAAGATGCTCCAAGAGATAGAGAACGCAACTGAAGAAGTGAACGTAGAAGTTGAAGGAGTTGTGAAAGTTGTAGATGAGGCTTCAAA
>DQYP01000099.1 GCA_011043375.1 Thermotogaceae bacterium
CTTCCTGGCGGAGGAGCGGAGATTTTGAGTGAGCGGGTTCGCAGAGAAATAAGCCCGAGGAAGGTGAGCGCTGCGGGATGGTTGAAAGTGATGGAGACTGCCCATAAAATAGGCATGCGAACATCCGCAACAATGATGTTTGGGCATGTAGAGACGAAAAGCGAGATAATTGAGCATCTTTTCAGGCTGCGGGAACTTCAAAAGAAGACAGGTGGCTTCACCGCCTTCATCCCTTGGACATTCCAGCCGAAGAACACCGCACTGCAAAGCATCGTGAGCGAGCCTGCTTCTCCAGTCTCGTATTTGAGGGTGCTTGCGATTTCAAGGATTGTTCTGCACAATTTCAGGAATATTCAAGCCTCTTGGCTCACGCAGGGTTTTGATGTCGCAAAGCTCGCTCTTTTCTTCGGTGCAAACGACTTCGGCGGGACTGTTCTTGAGGAGAATGTCGTCACCGCTGCTGGAAAATCATTCAAACCCGCATCTGTTGAGGAGATTGTGAGTGCTGTCCGCTCCGTAGGAAGACCTGTTGCTCAGCGAAACACGCTATATCAAATACTCAAAATGTTCTGAACATTGCAAATGAAGGCATCTATGTAAAAGAAAGTGAAAACTTGCATGGCTTCCAAAATGTCCTGTAGTCGCCCCATAAGTATGCAACCTCACTTAAAATCGTTTGCTAATCCTTAATTTTAATGCAAATTTTTCAACCAAATCTACCTTTACCCCAAGTAAATCGCTGAGATAATTTTCTAATTCAACAAAGTCTAAAAGACCAATCTTCGCATCATGCTCAAATTCCACTAAAATATCAAGATCGCTTTCTTCTTTAGCCTCTCCTCTTAAATAAGAACCAAAAATGCCGAACTCTTTAATCATATTTTTCTTTTAGCTCTTTTTCGTGCTTTTTAAGAATTTCCTTTATCTCATCAAGCGATTTTTTCATTATTTTTTTCATTTTTTGTCACCTATTATTTTATTTCATTCTTGTTTTTAAATCTTTCAAAGCGACAAGGGGGTATTTCACTTAACGTTCCGGGGATATGTGAAGTTTCGCCTTGTGAAATTTGCGCGAGCGATAGCGAGCCACATATTGTTAGGCGGCCCGAAGGGCGAGTCACAATAGTGGCGAAGCGTTTCGCTTGGCGGCATTTTAACTCTTTATAGATTTAATCTTCTAACCATGAAACTTCCGTAAACTTTTCCTATTATATGAGAGGTTAATTGAACTATGTAAAGGAAATCTTCCTTCCTATATTGATTTAAAGGGGTTATGAACCTTAAGAGATGTTTGAGAAGTTTTTTGTAAACAAAAAGATCTATGCTCGGTGTCTTAAAATGAAATTTCGCCAGTTTAGAGCTTGCTATTCCATATTGAAAATATTTTCCTATCAATTTTATGTACGTATCAGGAAAATTATGATAAACGATTATGGAGGGATTATACATTAAACGACCCGGAAATTTGTCCAACATTCTCCAGAATAAGTCTATATCCTCGCCATTGTTCTTGAAGAACTCATTAAATCCTCCGATATCTATGAGTGCTTTTCTACGATAGGCACAATTAGCGGTTATAAAGGAACCAGGCAAAAATTTCCTATAAGGTTTAAATGCTTGATCTGGAAATTTCATAATCTCGTTAAGAAATACATTTGCACTAAAAGTCTCTATATCATTTTTAGGTTCAAGCGGTAACATTTTGCCGCCCACACCTACCAATTCGGGATTATTATTAAAGCATTCAAATATATTTCGGAGCCAATTTTTATGAGGAACGCAATCAGAATCAGTAAAAGCTATTATATCAGTTTTTGAAAATTTTATTCCTATATTCCTAGCAGCGGCTGCAGAAGTCTTAGGGTTTGAAAGAATCTCCACAGGATATTCCTTTGCCTTTTCCACTGTAGAATCCTTTGAACCACCGTCTACAATGATTACCTGGCGTGGGAGATAAGTTCCATTTTCATAAATTGCGTGTAATACTCTAGAAATATACTTTTCACTGTTTAGAGTGGGTATTATTACACTAACGTCTACTTCGGATCGCATCTTTTTTTCACCTTATGATTAAAAATAAAAATATAATAAATAAAGTTATGATGAAACTCCACATCTTAATAATACCCCAATACCAACGTCCGAAAAGTTGATCTTCAGCATAGATGAATCTACGAAATAAAAATTTTAAGTCCCTCTTTCTGAGACATTCAACTATAGTCCCAAGTTCAAATAAGATTTCAAATAACGAGGAAACATAAACATATCCGATATCATGCCTATCACCATTAATTAAACTCTGTTTTAACGCTAATACGGATTGAACAAGTATTACTATTGGTAGCCATACAAAAGGAATTATCACATACAATAGATTGCTTTTAATAAAAGCGTAACAAACAAAGCAAACTGCTAAAGCTATAAACATAAAAGAATTTTTTGGAATGTCAAGAAAAGTGTTCTCTGGATGTTTTTTCATGAGATGGTATTCACCTCTTCCGAACCTAAAAGTTCTCTCTATAAATTGAGACAGTTTAGACCAAGTTTCATGGGTATGATATACTTTAGCGTTTGAATTGCAACATATTTTATACCCTAAAGAGGTAATGCGGTAACCCAAGTCCACATCCTCTCCAGATTCCTTTGGTGGTAAAATGGATTGAAAACCATTGACTCTTTCCAATACATCTTTTCTAAAAGAAATATTTGTGCAAGGTGCCCAAGTAACGTGGCTTTTCCATTTAGCCCACTGAAAAGGCTGTAAAAAGGGCATTTTTTCTATTACATTCCACAACCATGTCCTTTTCCCAACAAATTCGGTAACACCAGCACATCCGCCAATCTCTTCAGTCTGGTAGCACTTTAGATGCTCATTAAATATATTACGATCTACTTCGCAATCAGAATCAACAAAAAGAATGATAGGACATTTGGCAATTCTTATCCCATAATTTCTTGCATCAGATACACCTTTCTGCAGATGATGATAGCTTGCCCCGAATTTGTTGCAAATTGCTTCTATTTCTGAGCAGGTCTTTTTATCGCTACTATCCACCACGATAATCTCAATTTGATCAAGTGTATATCTTTTAGCCTCTGCGATGCTTTTTAAAAGGTTCTCCAGGTAGTTAGCTCTTCCCTTTACCGGTATAATAACCGATACACCCATCACCATAGTCCTCCAGATCCTATTAATAGTACGAATAAAAATACTATTAAAGTGAGGGTATAACTCCAGCTTTTTATTACTCTGTTATCCCACTCAAAAACAAGCTGTCCTTTCCCATACACTATTTTCCTGTGGAGCATTAGGAGACATCTGTTTCTTAAAGATTCGAAGATTGCTCCAAATTCAAATATAGAAATAAACCAAAAGGAAAGGTAATATGAGAAAAAATCGGTAAGTGTTGTTTTGCAGCTTCTCAGGAAAGATTCTATAATAGGAGTGCATAATAACCAAATCATTAAAAGTTCGACCATTTTCCATCCACATCCAATTATGTTGAAAATTATAGATAGAATAAAGAGAAAAAGCAAGACTGTAGAAAACTTTGGAAAATCGATGTCTGATAATTGGTGATGATTTTTTAATATATGAAAATCTGTCCTTCCCCATCTAAAAATCTTTTTGCAAAAGTCCCAGAGGTTGCTCCAAGTTTCCCGGGCATGATTCACTACCGCATTAGGATTACACTTAATTTTATAGCCTAATTCATTAATCCTAAGCCCGATATCTACGTCTTCCCCGCTAAAGTCAAATGGAAACTCCGTTCTGAAGCCTCCTGCTTTGTTTAATACATCTTTTCTGAAAGATATATTTGTACAAGGCCCCCAAAGAGCATACTCCATTCTCTTGGCAAAAGAGAAGGCAATAAGAAACGAAGTCTTCTCGATTGCTCTCCATATCCAATTCTTTTTTCCTGTAAAATTTGTTAGACCGAGCACACCTCCGATATCTTCTTCAGTATAGGATTGTAAATGTTCTTGAATGATGCCGGGAGTGACTTCGCAATCAGAATCAATAAATAAAATAATAGGGTATTTAGCAATTTCCACACCATAATTTCTTGACTCAGATATACTACCTCCAAGAAATCTAAATTTATATCCATATTTTTCACATAAATCAGCTATCAGTCTACTATCTTCGGGATCGCTATTATCGATTATTATGACCTCTGCTAACCCATCAAAGGTTCTTAGCTCGCTATGTAAAGAGTTAAAGAGGCATTGTACGTAATCAATTCTATTTCGTGTTGGAATAACAATTGATACTCCTGCTATGATTTTGTTTCGTCCTTCCATTTTAAATCACCATAAAGAAGATTAAAATCAAAAGGGTGCTGAAGGTAATGCTCCACATCTCCCTAATCTTTTCATTCCATAGGACAATAATCTGCCTGGGGTCGTTTAAAGGGTATTTGAAAAAAACCGTCAGATTTTTATTTCTGATTGATTCCAGCGTAGTTCCAAAATCAAAAAGAAAATGGAGAAATTGTGCCGGAATCTCAAAAAGAGCGGACTTAAGAGAATCTTTTGAAGATACAGTTTTGAAAAAGGCATTTAGAAATAAAAACACCAAGAGCCAAATGAAAGGTAATAATAAGCCAAGCAATATGTTACCTAC
>DQYP01000154.1 GCA_011043375.1 Thermotogaceae bacterium
ACTATGCTATATGGTCTTGATGGACAAGGTTCCTATGATCTTGCAGAGATAGGCGAAAAAATGGGTCTGCCGAGGGAGAGAGTGAGGCAGTTAAAAGAAAAAGGACTGCGAAGATTACGAAAACAGGGAATTAATCTATTGATAAGTCAATTGTGAAATGACCTAAATTGAATTTTAACAAAGTTTGAAACCTCATCCTAACCTTCTCCTAGTTGAGGAGAAGGCAATATAAGGAATGTCAAAATTCAATTTACACTTCCAATCGAAGCTTGACATGACAATAGATTAGTTGATACAAAACAACACCAAGCGCACCTAATACTTCATAAGAAATTAACAAAACTTTTATACTTAATTAATAAATCAAAGGTACAATTACTAAAAAAACATAAGGATGGCTTGAATATGGCAAAAGCTGATCTGCATGTTCATTCTATTCATTCCGAACACCCTTCAGAGTGGTTCTTACAGCGGCTTGGTGCAGGTGAATCTTATACAGATCCTGAATTTATATATGAAAGCATGAAGAAAAAGGGAATGGATTTTGTAACCATTACTGACCATAATAATATTGATGGTGCATTAATACTTAAGGAAAAATACCCTGATGAGATCATTATTGGAGATGAAGCAACTACCTATTTTCCCGAGGATGGTTGTAAGGTTCATATACTTCTTTACGGTTTAAATGAAAATCAGTTCAAAGAGATACAGCGGATCAGAAGTAATATTTATGATCTTCGCGATTACATCAAAGAACAGGATATCGTGTACTCAGTTGCTCATGCGACCTATTCTGTAAATGGAAAATTGAAGTACGAACATCTTGAAAAACTTCTCCTACTTTTCGATGTATTTGAAGGTTTAAATGGCGGTCGTAATACAATGCATAATAATACGTGGTTGGGCGTTCTTGAAAACCTCAAAGAGCATCACATTGAAGAAATGTATAAAAAGCACAACATTGAACCGATGAGCAACACTCCATGGATCAAGGGATTAACCGGCGGCTCGGATGACCATTCAGGGCTTTTTCTCGGGGAGACCTATACAGAAGCAGAAGCATCAAACATTACACAATTCTTAGAGCAGATAAGGCATAAAAATACTGCACCCTCAGGCAGACATAATGATTACAAAGCTTTTGTGTTCATGGTTTATAAAGTTGCATACGATTATTCCTGCTCAAAAAGCAGCAAGTTTTCACAATCCCTTCTAAGCCAGATAAATGACCTGATCTTCTCAAGTAAAGCTTTAAATTGGAGAAATCGGTTGAAAATGAAAGCGATGTCGGCTACGGATAAAAACGGGAATGATGTAAAATTAAAAGCCGCTTTTAACGAACTTGTAGATGCTCTTCACAAAGAAAAAGATAATCCGCTTGATAAGAAAATATCAGTTGCATATGAAAAAATAGCTGATATCAGCGACGAATTTCTACGATTGCTTTTTGAGTCCATACAGAGGGACATTGGGCAGGGTGATGTGTTTAAACTTATTCGTAATTTCACCTCATCGCTTTCCGGACTTTTCCTTATGCTGCCCTTCTTCAGCTCGATTCGACACATGTTTGCAAACAGAGAATTGCTGATGAAGTTAAAGGAAGATTTTAATCTGAACTCTACAAATAATAAGAAAAATATTCTCTGGTTCAGCGATACGATAGAAGATCTGAATGGCGTGTCTGTTACTGTGAACAGAGTTCGTGAAAGTGCTACAAAAACAAAACGAAAAGTATATCTTGTTGGAACTGTGGAAAAAGAGCAATATTGGAAGAACTTCATAAATCTACCCAGCATTCACAATTTTGATCTTCCTTATTATGAGTCTCTTCACATTTATGTGCCTTCAGTTTTAAAATCACTAGAAAAAATAAGCCGGTTCAACCCCGATATGATAATCATATCTACTCCGGGCACAATCGGGCTTCTTGGTATTCTGTCAGCAAAACTCCTTAATATAAAGTGTGTCGGAATTTATCATACCGATTTTGCCAAGCAGATTGAAGAGATCAAGGGTGATGCATCATTAACTATGACTACTCGCACTTATACGAACTGGTTCTATCAGCTCATGGATGAAGTTCTCGTGCCGACCTATGCTTATATGGACCTGCTTGAAGCTCAGGGACTTGATCGAACTAAAATGAAACATTTTAAACGCGGTGTTGATACTTCATTGTTTTATCATCATAAAAATTCCAGGGAATGGATCCAGAAAACGTATGAGATTGAGGAAGGATTTTATTTTCTTTATACTGGGAGAGTTTCTTTTGATAAGAGTCTTGATGTTGCTTTGAATGCTTTTGATGAACTGAATGTTTATCATGATAATACATATTTTTTCGTGGTTGGGGACGGACCTGATCTGAAAATACTTAAACAAAATTTTCAACATAATAAGAATATAATATTTACAGGACGAAAAGACAGAGAGTTGCTTCCTATGTTCTATTCTGCTGCAGATCTCTTCGTATTTCCGAGTAAAACAGATACCTTTGGCATGGTAGTTGTCGAAGCACAAGCATGTGGACTGCCTGCACTTGTTTCTGACGAAGGCGGACCCCAGGAAACAATCAAAGATGGGGAAACAGGTTACATTCTGCGGGAAGTGACTGTCGATTATTGGAAAAGGAGAATGCTCGACTTTATTCAGCTATGCAAAGAGAATCCTGAAAAAATACAGCAAATGACCAAACGTGCGGTCGAGGGTTCTCAAAAAAATGCCGGATGGGATAAACTAGTCGATAACATTTCGGGGTAAGCGCTTATGATCGGTGTAAGCTTCATTGTGATTTTTGTGGGACAGCTCTTCCTCACAAATTATATCAGCTATCACATCATGAAAAGAAGAGTGCTAAAACGAAGAATATGGGATCTGAATATTTGCTGCGGCAAAACTGATGGCGGAGGTGTAAATGCAGACATTGTTAAGCACTCATCAGTGCCGAACTTTTATAAAATAGATAATATATACAAACTCCCATTTACTGATAAATATTTCCAGACAGTTTTATGTTCTCATACAATTGAGCATGTAGATGATCCTCAGGGTTTCTATCAAGAGTTGTCTCGAGTCGGGAATGAGGTAAAATTAGTCGTCCCGCCATTGTGGGACCTTTCTGCTGCCTTTAATTTGCTTGAACACAGATGGCTTTTTATCACTTTTAAGAAAGAACACTCGGCGTTACCAACTTACGTAAAACTCCCGCTTGCTGATTCCATACAAAAGCTTTTAGGGCAAAAAATCAAAGCGTAAGTTCACCTTCTCGATAATTTTATATGTGGAAAGAACTTATAGCAATGTTTTTTGGAATAGTGGGTTCTGTGCTGTACCACATATCCAAGTGTATGCAACAGCATGGAATAGATATTATCAGAAGGTTATTCCGCAAAAAGTCTTCATCAGAGATACTCCATGTAAAAAAGAAAACTCTCATTTATTCTATTGGTGTGTTACTGAATAACACGATAGGTGTGTGGATCATCCTGGCAAACAGGTATGCCCCAGCTTCTTACTATACATCTATGTTCGGTTTCGGGCTCATTGCACTGATGTTCTATTCAGCACGGATACTTCATGAAAAAGTTGATAAAGAAGAATATTTTGGTTCAGCTCTTGTTGTAATAGGAACACTCACCCTTGGCATTGATGGAATATTTCGACCGGAACTTAATATGGCGCTGATCGATCTTAAACAGGTTGTGTATATTACAATAACATTTTTTCTCATTACATCCTTCCTTATTTTCTTTGTGTTTGATAAACGTTCACCATTACAGACCGGCATTGGATTCGGAATAATTACGGGCGGATGTGCTTCGCTTGATCCTATTTATAAAAGTATAGGTCAGACTTTGGGTGGTACACCAGGTTTTTTGCCGGATACATCTATTGGAACAATTTTTTTCGTAGTAAGTTTTGTTTTTACAACAGGGGCTTTCTTCATGACCCAATATGCTTTTGCAAAAAGTGCGAGAGCCGCTGTTTTGGTATCTGTTCAGAATTGTGTATATGTTATATTCCCAATTTTCATTCAAGCGGTTGCCCTGCCGGGATTCAGGTTTCGGATTTTTACGATTTTGGGGCTTATATTTGTTAGCGCAGGAATTTTCTTCATGCAGTTTTATAAGCCCAGAAAATACTATGAAACATCCTGTAGTATTTCTTAACAGTAAATTAACATAATATTTATAAATGGTTAATATTGGAATTGTAAAACATTATATAAGAAAAAAAACCCAAAAGGTTCATGAACAAATGAAAGGAGTAACGAATGACTAAAATTAAATATTTAGTCGCTTTAGTGTTAATTATGTTTATTGGTGCAAGTTTACTCTCCGCATCAACAACAAACATCGAAATGTATCTCTGGAACAGATTGACCTATGTCAAATCAGGAGACGAAGTAATTGAGAATCAGTTCTCACTTGCCAGAGGTTATCTGCGTATTAATCACGCATTCAGCAGCAACATCAGCGGTAGATTCAACATAGACATTTTCTCTGATGATGATGGTCTTGATGGCGCTGGTCTTAAGCTTAAGTATGCG
>DQYP01000087.1 GCA_011043375.1 Thermotogaceae bacterium
GATGAGCGGTAAATATGATAAATATTCAGATTAACGATATGATTAATAAACAAAAGCACTGACTGGCAACACTTAAGTATCGTTTTCGGCGGTAGCCGAATATGTACTTTATGTTGAACTATAACCCAACAACGAAAGGGTTATACCTTATTATATTGTGGTATCGATTTTTTAGTTTTCTCCCTTGAAGAGGAGATTGGTAATTGAACTCCATTGGAAGGAGTCATATAATTTTAAGACTGGGTAATTCATATCGATTTATTGTTGTTGTTTGATAAGGTTTTTTATGGACTGGCCAATTCTTGCTATTTTCTGACATACCAATCCCACTAATGCCAACTTGCATCTACTCAAAAGAGCTATAAATCAATTGTCATTTACAAGGCATAGTTTGCCTGGTGGCGCCCTTGCACTATTTCGGAACTGATCTGGAAGTATTTGGATTATTACCATTTCACCGCCACAACATTTACAAATACCAGGTTTTATTCCCATTCTTTCAAAAGCTATTTCCTGCCATGGTTTTTCTGTTGTTGCAGCAAGTGGAAAAACTACATTTAAAGACGCCCTGATAATAGCCAGCGACTTGGTTTTAGATGCACTTGAAATAATGCCATAATGCCTGATACGGGTAAATCCGGGAGGAAGAATATGCATAGTGAACAACCGTAGAAATTCCTCTCCCGGAAGTGTTGTTGTTTGCCTTGCATAGTTGTTTTTGTAATCCTTCCAGCTAAAGGTGACAGTTCTTTCATCAACATTCTTTATCCTGTCATTTGATATAGCTGTTCTATGTGTGTAGCGGCTAAGGTAATTGATAACCTGTTTGGCCCCACCAAATGGCTGTTTGGCATACACTACCCAATCTTTGTCAAAAAGATTGCCCGGAACCTTGCCCCTGATGTCATTATCTCTTGCAAGTTTACGGGTTCGTTCTACAAAGCGAGCCCGGAACACATTACTGAGCTGCTCAACTTTGAAAAGATATTTTCCCCTACTGCGTGAATGTTTCCATTTTCCGTTGGGCATTAGCGCTCCTGCCGGTACAATCAGGTGCAGATGTGGATGGTAGTGGAGATTTTGTCCATTGGTATGCAATATTGCTGTAGCACCAATTCTGCCTCCAATCCATTTTTTGGTCTTCCCGAAATCTTTCATCACATCCCACGCAACAGAAAATAAGAGATTGTACATAGCCTCCTGATTGTTCAAAAAGAGATTATTGAGTTTATCAGGAACTGTAAAGACAACATGGAAATATTTTACAGGAAGCAGATCTACTTCCCGGTTCATAATCCACTTTTCTTTTTCAATGGCCCCACATTTGGGACAATGCCGGTTACGACAACTATTATAGGCAACTCTTACTTCTCCACAATCCTGGCATGCTTCAATATGTCCGCCCATATACTCTGTGCGACACTTCTGCAATGCGTTTAATGTCCGCAGTTTATATGGCGGAAGTTTGTTCTCTGTATTGTAAGACGGTAAGAAATTGTTTATAACGGTTGCCAGTTCATCTGCCTGATAGCTACTCATTACCTCTTTGGTAAAGCGATTCCATACATCCAAATTTGTGAACCGAATCCAGCTGGGCAATATGCAAATAGATCAATGTGGTTCGGATATCCCCATGCCCCAGGGAATCTTTCAATACCATAATGTTTTGACCTGCTTCCAGTTGGTGAGTGGCATACGTATGCCTGAGTGTATGCACGCATACATCCTTTTTTATACCGGCTTTTTCTACTGCTTCCTTGAGTAAGATGCGTATTCGTGTCTTACTGATGGGCATACCCCTACGGGTCGGACTTTCAAATAAATAATCTTTGGGGTCGTTTAAGGCAATGTGTTTCTTTATCCCTCTTACCGCATGGGATGACATGGTTATATATCGGGTTTTCTTGTTCTTGGATTGGCGAACATGCAGCTGGCCCCGGTCAAGGTCAACATTACTGATTAGCAGGTTGGTGAGTTCATCAATACGAATTCCTGTGTCATAGGTTAGGGCGAACATTACTTTCTCCAAAATCCGCGCTGGTGCTTTGAGCAATCTTATCACCTCCTGCTTTGATAAAACTACAGGCAATTTGTTCACTCGCTTAATTGATGGTAATGATAAATGAAGTTCTTCTTTGTCAAATAGTTGGTATAACTTCCTCAGTCCATACACCAAATGCTTGAAAGAACTCAGGCTATCTGTATCTTTTTGAATTAAGTAGTAGAGGTACTCTTCCAGTTCGCCAATTTCTATCTCTAGTGGCGTACGGTTGTAATAGAGAGCCAGTTTTGACATCTGGCGTAGGTAATTCTCATGGGTGGACTTTGCTCTGTCATTAATTACAAGTTTACGGATAAACTCTTCTCCCATTTGTTGAAATCCGGCAACTTTGTTGCAGGCTTCATAATAAATTGTATTTTTACTCATGTTATATATATTAAGTTAAACATGAGCAAAATTTAACGATTTTGCAGTTGAGCTAAGCTACCCCGCCGGTGGGCGGGGTTTAGTTCAACACGCGCTCATACTGCATACCGCAATTAGTTGTAAATATGAACATTACGCTTACTAATTTAATATATTTGTACACAGAAAAATATGTAATATTAATGCGGTACGCAGCATAGCACCATCCACCGTCAGACTGTCTAAAAACCTCATAAATTATTTTAAAGGATTAGAAGTTTTCAACAGGTGTGTTTTATTGATATTTAGTATCTTTAAAGTATGAGATACATCGAAGGACAAAACAGAAATCAACTGGTGATTTTTCCAACGTCTCTGAACGATGCCATTGACCCGGATAATGATGTAAGATTTATTGATTTGTTTGTTGAAAGTCTTGATTTAGAAGATATGGGCTTTAAGGTTGACCATGTAGAGGACGGCAGACCAGCTTATCACCCCCAAGACCTTCTTAAACTTTATCTTTACGGTTATCTTAACAGCATCCGTTCATCAAGAAAGTTAGAAAAAGAAACCAGAAGAAACATTGAAGTAATCCCGTTACAATACGGGACAAGTTGTGGCTTTTAAAAGGCTTATCGCCCGACCATAATACCATCTCAAACTTTCGCAGAGATAACCCCAAAGCCATAAAAAAGGTTTTTAGGACAACAGTTTCAATTGCTAAGAACTTTGACCTTATAGGAGGTAAGCTCATAGCAGGGGACAGCACCAAACTCAGGGCACAAAACAGTAAGAAAAACAATTTCAATGAAAAGAAAATTAAACGGCACTTAGCATATATTGACGAGAAATTATCACAGTTCGAAAAACAACTTTCACAGGCCGATGGTGATCATCGTGATTTGATAGAAAGCGAGATAGAAAAACAGAAAAAAAGGTTACCAGAATATTCAGGATCAACTGGACAAAACAGGAGAAAACCAGTTATCCACCTCTGATCCTGAAAGTCGCCAGATGATTACCCGTAATAACATTACCGAGGTTGCCTATAATGTGCAAACAACCATAGACTCAAAAAATAATATTCCCATAGACTATAAGGTTACTAATACCAATGATTCTAAAGCCATGGGTAATATGCTTCAAAGAGCCAAAACAATTCTGCGAAGCAATGAATTTACAGCACTCTATGACAAAGGCTACCATACCGGTAGCGAATTCAAAAAAGCTGATGACTTAGGTATTGAAGTTATGGTAGCTATTCCAACAGTGGCAGCACAAGCTCCTAATCCTGATTATAATGTTGAACATTTCATTTACAACCACAAAGATGATCACTATATATGTCCTCAGGGCAATATATTAACCACAACAGGTAAATGGCACAAAGCAAAAACATATAAATTCAAACGATACACAACCAGGGATTGCCTGACATGTCCATTAAAAGAAGAGTGCTCAAAAGCCAAATATGGCAAAGGAATTCAGAGAAGTGAGTATCAGCAATATATTAACCGGAATAAAGAAAGAATTGAAAATAATAAAGATTATTACAGGAAACGACAGGCGATAGTGGAACATCCCTACGGAACCATTAAACGCCAATGGGGATTTAATTATATCCTAACCAAAAAATTTATCAATAGAGCCGAGGCAGATATTGGATTAATATTTACGGCCTACAATCTAAGAAGATTAATGAATATTCTTGGAAAGGAAAAGATGAAAGAATATATAAAAACTGTTATCTTTCTTTTAATCAGAGAGTTTCGGAATATAGGGTTTAAAATAAGCCGGTTTACGCAAATATATTTCCCCAACAATTTTCCTTATCAAAATCAAAGCAATTGCTTAAAACTCCTTAAATTCAACTAAAAGTTGGCGAACACGAAGGTTTTTAGACAGACTGCCGTTACCATGCATAATGCCATGCCGAAAACAGAATGATTAAACTGAAAGATCTAAATTAGATTTAGTAATTTTGTTAAAAAACAAAGAATGAATAATTCGGACATTAAAATATATCAATCACAGGATGGACAGACTGAAGTGCAAGTGAGGTTTGAAGATGAAACTGTTTGGCTATCACAAAAACAAATGGCTCAATTATTTGACAAAGATACTGAC
>DQYP01000198.1 GCA_011043375.1 Thermotogaceae bacterium
AAAATCTATTTCCTTCCTTTCCCTTTGGACTTAGATTTTTCCATTTCAGTGATGTACTATCAATGACAAGCAATGTTCCAAAGAGTTTTTTCAACTTCTTGCTTAGTTTCTTTAAACACATCAAGATAAGAAAGATGGAAAAGATTTGACCTAGATATTCTCTAAGATACATTCTTTAGAGTTACAAAATTTTGCACTTGACCGTTGACATTCTCGAAAATAAATGATAGATTAATTCATGTAACGAAAAAATAAATTCAACATTTCTAACGGGAGGGGAAGCCTTATGAGAAGACTCGTTTTGATGGTTACGTTGATTATTTTGATAGGTGTTTTCTTGTTTTCAAAAACCCTTACAGTTATAGGACCCTGGTCTGGTGCGGAAATGGACAAATTTACACCTGTTCTTGAAAAGTTTGAAAAAGAGTATGGAATCGATGTAGAATATAGGATTTACCGAGCAGAGGATCTTGCAAACATTTTACCAGCTCAATTTGCAGCAAAGAAAACACTTGGAGATGTAATTTTTATGTGGCCTTGGTTTGTTTTGAATCAAGCAAAGAAAGGTCATGTAATAGATGTATCTGATGTTATCGATGAAAGTAAATATCTACCAGGTGTACTTGATAACGTTAAAATGAATGGTAAACTTTACGGAGCCGCATATACAGGAAAGGTTAAACCAGGATTCTGGTATAGAAAATCATTTTTTGAAAAACATGGTTTGTCCGTTCCAAAAACTTGGAATGAATTTATAATACTTCTCGAAAAAATTAAGGGTATACCAGGTATCAAAGCACCGATAGCAAGTGGTGATGGTGTTGGATGGCCACTTTCCGATGTTACAGAACATTTTATAATTACCTTTGGTGGTCCAAATATTCACAGGGACTTGATAGCAGGAAATATAAAGTGGCAGAGTTTCACAGTCAGAAACGCATTTGAAAAACTTACTTCTTTACTTAAAAAGGGATACTTTGGTGAGCCAACTGAATGGACACTTGTTTTGAAGCAATGGTGGAACGGTGATTATGGACTTTATTTCATGGGCAGTTGGATAACGGGAATGGTTGATGATCCAAATGATTTAGGTGTTTTTTCACTACCCGGAAACAAAGGAATCGTTTTTGGGGCTGATTATGCTTTCATACCAAAGTACACCAAATACCCTGAAGAGGCTAAAACACTTTTGAAGTATCTCTGTGGTCTTGAAGGACAAACAGAGCAAGTCAAACAAGGAGGACATGTTGCCACGGTTAAAAATGTTCCTCTTATCGCTTATCCACCGGTTGATAGAGAAGTTGCTAAACTTCTTGAAGGTGTGGAAGCATTGTTTGATTTAGATGATTCCATAGGCGGAGCTTTTCAAACAACATTCTGGGATCAATTAAAACTTCTCTGGGTGAGGCCAGAAAGAATAGATGATGTTCTTAGAACATTTGACGAAAAGATGAAATAAGAATTTTATGGAGTGATAGCTTTGAGAAAATCAGGATTTTCTCAATTTTTAATATTCATGTTGCCTGCTTTGATACTTTTATCAACGTTTGTCATATACCCATCAATTAAAACCACATTGCAAAGTTTTGTCGATGAGAATGGAAAAATAACTTTCAAAAATTACAAAGATGTTCTAACAAGTAGAGACACGATAGATCTTTCAGGGTTCTCGAGGGGGTTTCCCTTGGGAACCCTTTTACATAATGCAATATGGATAGCGATACACTTACCTTTGACGGTGTCACTTGGGTTGATTCTAGCGGTTCTTCTTAGAAAAGTACGTGGAGGAAACATTTTGAAATCGATAATATTTCTTGGCATGGTTATGCCAATGATAATAGGTGGTGTAATGGTACGATTCATGTTCGATGGGAATTTAGGGGTTATAAATGCATTTCTTGGATTATTTGGTTTCGAAAGCAAGACTTGGACTGCATATCCAGAAACTTCTCTTTTTTCACTTATATTTGGATCAGTTTGGCTATGGACTGGTTTCAGTCTGGTTCTCTATTCTGCTGGTCTTGAAACAATACCGCGTGATTTTTATGAAGCCGCTGCAATGGATGGAGCTGGCCCATTCAAAATTTTTTTCAAGATAACCATACCGCTTTTAAAACCAATAACTGTGGTAGTTGTTACTATGACTCTTCTCTGGGAATTAAAAATATTCGATATAGTTTACGTTGCTACAATGGGAGGACCAGGTGGTGCATCGAACGTTCTCGCTCTCCAGATGTACACCTACGCTTTTAGAGAATTAAATACGGGTAAGGCCGCTGTGGTTGCAGTGCTATTGACTACATTGACAATTACTGCCAGTTATCCACTTATAAAGGGATCGAGTGATGCCAGATGAAGAACAGAATGATACTGGTTTATATAATAACATGGCTTGTAGGGTTATTATGGTTGATACCATTTTTAGGCGTATTTATGACAGCCATTAGGCCATTGGATGAACTTTTAAATGGTTGGTGGAGCTTAAAGCCATTCAATATAGGGTTTAAAAACTTCTTATCCGCATGGAATCACCCTACTGCAGCTTTAGCTCAAGGAATATTGAATTCTTTAAAAGTTGTTATTCCTTCAACTATATTACCACTCGTTATTGCAACAATGGCAGGATATTATCTTTCAAGATATCGTTTCCCAGGCAAGAGGATTCTTTTTGTAATTATCATAATAACCATAACGCTCCCTCAGCAGATGATAGCTGTGCCAGTCTATTCAATGTTAAGTAAGATGGGATTGATAGATAGCTATCTTGGATTGATACTCCTACATACAGCTTGGGGTATCCCGTGGATAACTTTCTTTATGAGGAATTTTTTTGCCACCCTTCCTGCTGAGATAGAAGAAGCTGCAAGAATAGATGGAGCAAGTGATTTTGCTGTGTTTTTTAAAATAGTCTTTCCATTAACATTACCTGCCATAGGATCAGCGTCTGTTCTACAATTTAATTGGGTATGGAGTGATTTTTTCCTTGCCCTTATAACTATATACTCGCCAGACAAACTCTTGGCAACACAAAGGATACCATTGATGAGAGGAATCTATCATGTTGATTGGGGCCTCCTCTCGGCGGCTGCTATAATGGTAATGATAATACCTATTCTTGTGTTTTTCCTACTTCAGAAATATTATGTTAAAGGGATGATAGGTTGGGCAATGAAGTAATGAACGATGGAGGAATCATATAGAATTGAAAAGAAAAACAGATGTCCTGATGTTTCTTTTTAAAGAGAAGCTGATCTCCAGAAGGGATATAGCTAAAAATATTGGTATTCCCAATTCTACATTGAGCTATATATTGCAAGAACTTTCAAGGAGAGGAATCATAGAAAGTATATACCAACCGAGACAAGCCAGGGGGCGTCCCGCTCAGGTTATAACTTTAAATCGAAACGCATGGAAGGGGCTTTCAATAAAAATTGGTAGAGAGAGTGTGAGATTTGTTCTTTTCGATACTCACATGAATGTTCTTAAAGAAAGATTTTTTCGCGTTAAGAGCTGCCAACGAAATAATCAAGGATATCTACAGCTTCTAAAAAAAGGGCTAAGAAGCTTTGAAAAGATCTCGTGTATAGGAATTTGCTCATCTGGGACTGTAGAAGACGGAAAGATAGTATTTTCACCGATAATGAATGTAAGAAATCTTGAAGTACAAAAAATCTTGCCTCGAGATATTCCAGTAATTTTCATGAATGATGTCGAAGCTTTGAGCTGCTTTGAAAGATTCTTTTTTAAAGGGGATAATTTCTTGGTTATAAACTACGGTACTGGAATTGGTGGAGCTTTTCGAAAAGGCAACGAAAAAAAATTCTTCGATTTGGGTCATATAATAATATCAAATGGTGAAAAATGCTATTGTGGACAAAATGGTTGTCTTGAAACTTTTGCATCGGATTATACCGCTTTAAAGAAATTTGTAAGTGGGGATTTTTCGATTATCGATTTTGTGGAACTCGAAGAAGAAAAGTTTAGTAAATCTCTTGAAAGTCTTAGAAAACTTGCGAAGAAAGAACCTCAGAGGGTAAAAGAATACTACAACGATTCTCTTGAAATATTATCAAGAGTTCTCGGAAATATTTGTTTGATATTTAAACCAGAGAAAGTGGTTTTTTACGGTGAGGGAATAGCGGAATGGATGGTCGAAGAAATTGAAAAAAGAGCAAAGAAACAATTCTTAAAAGAGTATCTAAACGATATTTCCTTTATCTACAGGGGAGAAATTGACCATTCTTGGGAAATTGGAGTTTATATAGAAGCAGCGAAAATCTTGATTGAAAGTTTTTTATAGCATCAGACACAATAGAAATTTGACTTCCTTCCCACACTAAAAGTATTGAAATTTATCAAAAACCTCATTATTCCTTAAATAGGGGACACCCCCACAATATCTTGATTCTATTAACTAAGAGTATTGATATAAAAAAACTTATTGCTTGTTAGGATAAGATTCCTCGTCACTATCGTTCCTCGGAATGACAAAAACAAGAGAAATATCCTCAGAACGATAAAAACAAGAAAAG
>DQYP01000150.1 GCA_011043375.1 Thermotogaceae bacterium
AAAAAAGACAAGTTGTCATAAAAGGTTCAAATCAAACACCTGTGAATATAAATAGATTACAAGTCATCGTCCCCGATGGTGCTTTTCCTTCGAGTAAGAAATTCGTGATAAAAGAAATAAGCAAAAGCTCTGAAATTTACAATTATGCTGTAGAGAACGAAGATTTTGTGAGTGACATGTACGAAGTATTCCCAGAGGATGGTAAAGAAGAACTCGCACTTTTACCATTGACCTTGCGTTACATTGTTCCAGCACAGTACTATCTTGGTGATAACTTCTACAATCTATCTCTCGGATATTTGGATAAAGATTCCAAGATCGCGAGAAATTTCTATGGTAGTGAGATAGTAAAGGATGGCAACAATATTTATGTTGAAGCCAAAACCTTTCATACATCCATAATAGGATTAATAGCTAAAAGACCCGTTAACGAAAGCTTTGGCTTAAAAAAATTGATAGATAAGCCTGAAAATTACAAACCATACATATTAATAGTCCCAGGAATCGATGAGAACTTTTCAGGTTCAATTCCCAATACTTACTCGGATAGTCAACCATCCGGACGAAATTTTTGGGAGGTTCTTTTTCCAGATAGGAGTATTTGGGTTTACAAATATCCTTTGAAGGATTCAAGACCCAATATCTACGTTGAGGCTGCAAGAAATTTTTTCAAAAATTTTGGAAGAACTGACTACGTAGTTTACGAAGCCAAAAGGCTCTCCACAGAGTTAAAGCGAATACCTTTCAAATTCGACATAATAGCACATGGCATTGGCGGACTTATAGTCAGGTACGCCATTGAGAGTGATCCTACAATTAAAAATGTGAGAAAAGTGGTGTTGATATCGACTCCGAACCTTGGGACTAATCTTGCAAATCCAGTTTATCTGAACACATTGTATGGCAAAGCTGATAATGCACTGGCAAAGATATATGATGTGGATGTTGACAGTATCACATATATAAAAAATATTACCACAGATTATTTGGAAAAGGTCAACGTGTTTTGGGAATCAATTAAACCCGGAAGTAAAACTTTGGAAGAACTCAATTCTTTCGGTATTCGAGAAGATATAGGTTATTTAGCAATATGCGGTACATCCACGAATTTTCCAATAAACATAGAAAACTCAGAACTCTCCAAGTTTTATCCTGAGTTCGTTGAAAAAATTGGGGATGGTATTGTAACCCTGAACAGTGCAACTTTGAACGGAAAGTTCAAATTCAAAAGCTTTAATTATTCCTTCCATGAGCTGTACTTTCAAAAAGATGTGCTGGAAACTATTAAAAATTACCTCGAGGATGTAAAACCCCCTGAGAAGTATACTTTCAAAGACGATAAGTTCTTGGAGAAGTTACCCAATAACAAGGAAAGAACGGAATTCTTCAGTACTCCAACAGTTTCGAAAACTCCTTCCGAAACGAAAACGGTACCTTCAGAAAAATTAGAGAGAATAAGATCCAAAGGTTCTAATTATATTCAAGTTGTCAGTCTAAAAAACAGTGATCGGAAAATGCAAAGATTTTATCCAAATATCTCAGAATTGATACGACTCCCCAAGAATACTAAAAAGCTGTTTTATTTATCGGGTTCGATATTCTTCCTCTGTGATGATCAACTCTTACTTTACGAATCTACAAAAAAGGAAATTCGAAAAATCTCGGATGTTCCCTCGAGTTCCTTTGCCAATATTTGGAAAAATTACCTCATCGTTTACAGTAATTCACAAATCAAAAAATATGATAAGGAAGGTAACTTGATCTCCAAGAAAAATGTATTTTTCACGGGCACTAACAACTTATTGGATCTTTTCATGACAAGCAATAGATATTACGTTCTGATCAAAGACGTCCATGGAATCATATTTAAGGTTTTTGACGAGAGATCCCAGATGTTATTTTCTGAAAAAATAGAGGGTGTTGAAGCGCATTTTAAATATTCCCCGAAATACAATCAGCTCTTCGTGGTTTCCAACGATGAAATACGATGCTATGAGATACCCGATAATAGAGAAATGTTCATCAAAACAGAGAATTCTTTCAGAAAATATGCATCAATTTCCAAAGAAAGAAGATTGGAATTTTCAGATGTCGAAAGAATAGGAGAATGGCTAATAGTTTTAACAAAAGAATATGAGATATTTGCAAACAATTTGTTGAATGGGAAAGTTTTGAATTTGGGTTTTGGAGATGTAGGTTCAAACAGATTACTTTTCGATGGAATTAGCAAAATACACATCTTTGGTGAAAAAACCATCAACTTTTTAAACTTGAGACAACAAACCATAGAAAGAGAGGAAAAATATGTGAAATTTGATGAACAAACCATTGTAGATGCAGCCTTTGGAAATGGGAAGCTTTATTTAATAGTTGAAAGTACTGGGGAAAAAGAGCTGATAAGAGTAAAACTATCAATAGATCAATGAAAGAGGGAAACAATACGGATTTGGAATTTAATTTTCAACTTCTTTATACTTCCTAAGAAGCTTTCTCATCCAATCCGTTTATACCTCGAAGAATGTCGCGAGATTTCATTAATAAAGCTTCAAAGCAAAAAATTGAAATTAAAGATGCAAAAAAAAGGAATTTGTGATATTATTAACATATAGAAAAATCCTTCGAGGAGGTTATGACATGGGAGAACTGCTGAAATTTTATGTAAACGGTAAGGAATATACAACTGAAGCTGGAAAAACAGTTCTTGAGGCTCTGAAGGATAACGGTTTTTATGTACCGACTTTATGTTATCATCCTGCGCTGAGTGCAGTTGGATCTTGTAGGGTCTGCGTTGTTGAAATCGAAGGTGCGAGAAATCTTTCCACAGCTTGTACAACTAAAGTTACAGACGGGATGAAGATCCAAACGAACTCCGAGAGGGTAAAAAGGGCCGTGAAATTCAATCTTGCCCTGTTACTTTCCAAACATCCTAATGAGTGTATGAATTGTTTCGCTGATGGTAGGTGTGAGTTTCAAGCTCTGATAAACAGATACAACGTAGAAGATATGTTTCCGAAAAATGTTCGCGAATATCCAGCCGATGAATCAAGTCCTTCGTTGTTTAGAGATATGAGCAAATGTATCAATTGTGGAAGATGTGTCAGAGCTTGTGAGGAATTGCAAGGTCTTTCGATTCTTTCATTCGTTGAAAGAGGTTATGAAACTTTACCACTCCCAGCTTTTGGATTTCCAATAGCTGCTACCGACTGTATAAACTGTGGTCAGTGTTCCTCAATTTGTCCAACAGGTGCTATCACCGAAAGACAGGATTACAGAAGGGTACTCGATGCTCTTGAAAAACACGATAAGGTTTTGGTCTGTCAAACCGCCCCAGCTGTTAGAGTGGCAATAGCGGAGGAATTTGGTGCGGAGCCTGGAACGATTTCAATCGGCCAGATGGTAGCTGCCATCAGAAGACTTGGATTCGACTATGTATTTGATACGAACTTCGGAGCGGATTTAACTATAATGGAAGAGGGTAGTGAACTACTTGATAGGATCAAAAATGGTGGAAGATTTCCGATGTTCACATCATGTTGTCCCGGATGGGTGAACTTGATGGAGAAACTCTATCCGGAGTACACTGAGAATTTGTCGTCTGCTAAATCTCCTCATGAAATGCTGGGAGCACTTGTGAAATCTTACTTTGCTGAAAAAATAGGCAAAAAGCCTGAAGACATAATGGTTGTTTCCATTATGCCTTGTACTGCGAAAAAAGATGAGCTAACACGCGAACAATTGAGAGCCAATGGTGTACCCGACGTTGATGCTGTGTTGACAACCAGAGAACTCGCCAAGTTGATAAAAATGAATGGTATTCCTTTCTTCTCTCTCCCAGAAGAAGAATACGATCAACCACTGGGTATCTCAACAGGCGCGGCTGCGTTGTTCGCAGCAACTGGTGGTGTCATGGAAGCAGCTTTGAGAACGGCTTATGAGCTTTACACTGGCAAAGAACTTCCAAAATTAGATTTCAATGAAGTCAGAGGGCTCGAGGGTATAAAAGAATCTGAGGTCGATTTGAACGGTAAAAAGATCAAGGTAGCGGTTGCACATGGTGGTTCCAATGTTATAACTCTACTTGAAAAGTTAAAAAGTGGGGAAGTTTACTATGATTTCATAGAAATAATGGCATGTCCCGGTGGATGTATAGGTGGAGGTGGACAGCCGAAGTCCACTGATCCTAACGTTCTCGAGAAACGTATGAAAGCAGTTTACAGGATAGATTCTGAAATAACACCTCTAAGAAAATCACACGAGAACCCAGCGATAAAGAAGATCTACGAAGAATATCTCGAGCATCCATTGAGCCATAAATCACATCATCTGCTTCATACACACTATACGAACAGGAAAAAGAGGATAGTTGAGAGGGTCAAAGAGTTTGTAAAAGATTCCTGATTTTGAGTACTAATTCTTGTATATAGTTGAATTTCCTATCAAACTTATTTACATCGGGGGTAACCACTTCCTTGATTGTGGAAGGTCTACCCCCGATTATTATTATTTTATCAC
>DQYP01000302.1 GCA_011043375.1 Thermotogaceae bacterium
CATGATCAAGATGATAGAGAATAGAGTTCTCTTATTCACTTTACCACCTCCTCAGATTTTTTAATTTCTATCCCTCTTTTCTTTAAATCATCAATGATATCGTGAAGCCCAAGCTCCGCTAACTTCTCTTCAAAAGGTATACCGGTTTTCGGATCCCAGTTTCTTTCTCTGTAGTATTCATCCAACATGGGATCAAGTTCGACAACGCTTCCCGCTGAAGGTCCTGAATCTTCAGGTAATGGTTCTTTCAAAAATCTCTGTGGTAAAGTATCATCTTTTCTTCTTATGCCTTCTCTAACTATGTAACTTCTTTCGATGTTGTAAACCCTTTCACATGCTTTTTGAATACTTGATTCAGTGAATTGAAGTCCTGTTAAATGATTTAAAAGTTCCGCTGCCTCTGAATAACTCAATATTTCCATGTTGGTGATGGTGTTTTTACAAGCATTTAAACTGTCGGCGAGCACACAACGTTCTTCGTAGAACTTGACCACCTTTCCCTTGCCTTTGTACTCCAATCTGAAAGCCGCTTCAGGGACTCCGAATCTTCTTATAGCCTCCTCTGAATTTTCTGTGAACTCGAAGGAAGGCTCTGAGCGCAGATGATCACCTCCTCTCGTTGCAACCGCGTTTCCAAGGGCGTAGCCTTTTATACCCCTTGGATCCGCTTTGAAAATTTCAAGCCCTTTAACATGCATGACGTATTTTTCACTTCCTCTACCTATCTTTCTTGCGGCCATGAGTGTTCCATCGGCCAACACATCTCCAAATCCTTCCCTATAAGCGATTTTTCTTATGAGGTTCTGAATTGCTTCGACATTCCCCCACGTCAATTCGAGATTATCTACCTCCTTTCTGTTTATTATTCCCCTTTCGTACAATTCCATTGAGAAAGCTATGCACTCTGAGGTTGTTATAACATCAAGTCCAAATCTGTTACACATATCCACACATTTTAAACTGTCCTCTATGTTACTTATTCCAAGATTTGAGGAAAAACCTGCGAGACCTTCGAATTCTGGTCCTTCACTTTTGAATCGATACTTGGCGGAGTTTATCTCAAAAAATCTACTGCATGGTATTATGCACGAAAAACATGCTTTCGATTTTTTCTTGTAGTTTTTCTCCAAGTATTCTCCGCTCACCATGTCGGCAAATTCGAATCTTCCCGTTTGATAATGTTTGGTTGCAAGGCAACCGAGTTCGTTGAGAAGTGTCACGAGTCTTGTTGTGCCCATCCTTTTTCTTGGGATATATTCTTCATGAGCGTAGATTTGTTCGTTTACTTTATCTATTAAATTCAAAAATTTTTTAGGATTCTTTGCCCCAAGATCTAAACTGCCTCGTACCACAATCGCTTTAACATTTTTAGAGGCAAGAACTGTTCCCATACCCGTTCGTGCCGCGGCACGTACCAAATTACAAAATATCCCAGAGAATCTAACACCGTTTTCAGCTGCTGGACCAATAGCAGCTATTTGTATTCTTGGATCTTTCAGCTCTTTGAGTAGTAATCGGTTGGTTTCAAAGATATCCCTTCCGATCAAATGATCAGCTGGCCTTAATTCCACATTCCCATCGTTTATAAGAATGTAAACAGGTCTGGTTGATTTACCTTCGATTATTACTTGATCGAAACCTGCGAATTTCAACTCGGGGCCAAAGAAACCACCGGTGTTTGAATCGCCCAATATGCCTGTTTGGGGAGATTTGGCTGAAAAATTTACCCTTGCTGAACCGGGAAAAAGAGTTCCATTGAGTGGACCAACACCTACAATGAGTTTGTTTTCGGGACTGAGTGGATCAACCTCTGGGCCAACTTCATCGTAGAGAACTCTCATATTGAATCCCCTGCCACCAATGTAATCGAGAAGAAAGTCATCAGAGATTTCTTCTATTTTCACTTTGTTATTGTTCAAATCTATTCGTACTCTCTTTTTTTTATACCCAAAATCCATCCTGATCCCCCCTAAATTCTTTGGATACTTAAAGCACCCACAGGACATCTTTTAACACATTCAGGTTCTCCATCGCACAAATCGCAGATCAATGCTTTTTTATTTCTTTTGTGAATTTTAATGCCGTTGTATGGACATACCTTCATACATACACCACATCCAATGCAGAGATTTTCATCAACCAACACCGCACCGGTTTCATCACTCACAGTTAAAGCATTTGTTGGACAACTTGAAATGCAATATTTTTCATTGCATTGTAAGCAGAGGAACGGTATGTCTTTTCCATTGAATTCATCTTTTTCGACGTGTATTCTGGAATTTTCCACACTAAAACTTCCAGTATGTACAAACGCACAGATCAACTCGCAGACTCTGCAGCCCGTACAAATATTGGAATCAATAACTATTTTCAGTGAATTCTTAGTCATAAACTTCCTCCTCTTTCAGATTTTTTTTGTTAGATCTTCAAATGTGATGGCAGAGGTTGGACAAGCTGTAACACATTTCGGATCGCCACCACAAAGATCACATATGAAGATCTCATTATTTAAAAGAGAGATCGCGTTGAAGGTGCAACTTTCAATGCAGGCTTTGCAAAGGGTGCAATTTTGCTTATCCACTACAATCGCTCCAAATTCATCCTTAGTTAAGGCATTGAATTTACACACTTCTACACAAAGCGCTACTCCACATTGCCGACATACGTTTATTCCATTTTTAGTTATTTTTATTCTCGAGATTCCATTGTGAGATTCTTTACAAGCATCTTCACATGCTCTACATTCGATACAGTTTTTTTCATTGATGATTATTCTGTATTTTTTTCTTCTCTTGATCGAATCATCTGGTAATATTTCACCCGTTTTCGGGTCTATCAAGTCAACTCTAAATATGACTCTTCCGTTTGGGTCTGGACAGATCAGTCGTTTTGTCTTGGGAAGCCAATCGTTTGTATCGTCAGAGCATCGCTGTTTTGCAGGCAAAAAGGGTAATAAACTTTGAAGAGCCCAGAGGCATATTTTACCACCATTTGGGATATATATCGCGCTTCCCCTCACCTCGAAATAATCCCCAACTTTCATAGGTAAATCGCAGAATCCTTCTATCTTTTCAACTACAACTCTCAAGTTATACATGGAATTCCTCCTTGTAAATGAAAAATAAAAAAGGGCATCTCTTTTCGAGATGCCCTCTTCTTTGATTCTAAGATCCCTTCAAGTAGCAGCACGGGATCCCTCAAAGAAGAGGGACCTGTACCACCACCAAGCATTATTTATTTTTATGACCCTCTGACGCTCCAATTCTCGAACCATGTTCTCACCTTACTCGATAGTTTACCAAATTATAATACTCACATTTCAAGATGTCAACTCATTTAACTCTCATGCAAGTGATTACTTGGCTTGATAGAAAAAAACAACAATGTGTGCATATAGATACTATTGACATCTATATGTATTTTATATATAATACTTGTTGGGAGGTGATAAAATGGCACCATATCGTGATGGAAGTGGCGGAAGAGGTAGAGGATATGGAAGAGGGTACGGAAGAGGATACGGTGGTTATTACGGTGGAAATTATGGACGAAACTACTGGGGGCCAGGATACGGTTGGGGAGGAGGCCCATGGTGGATGCAGATGCCACCTACACCTTGGCGGAATCCATACTATGAACCAACCCCAGAAGAAGAAAGGGAGATGCTATTAGATTATAGAGAATTTCTTAATGAAGAACTTCGATGGGTTGAAGAAAGGCTGAAGGAATTGGATGATCTTTCTCAAGGAGGTGAATGAGTATGCCAGGATTCGATGGTACAGGACCACTTGGCACAGGACCAATAGGCTGGGGAAGAGGCCCATGTAGATATTATGGATATGCTGGATATTATGGCAGAGCTTTTGCGACTCCTTGGGCATATGATCCAAGATGGAGGACAAATTGGTTTGGATACGGATATGGATACGGTTTTGGCAGAGGATTCGGTTGGGGTAGAGGTTTTGGATTTGGTAGAGGTTTCGGTCGTGGTTTTGGTCGTGGTTTCGGCCGTGGTTTCGGTCGTGGTTTTGGACGTGGCTGGTGGTGGTAATTGCTAATTTCAGGAGGGGCGCCTGAGTATGCGTCCCTCTTTTGTTGTTGTGATTAAGATAAAGGATAGTGTTAACTAGTAGTGATGATGATATTCGATAAATCAGAAATAGCAGATGAATATTATTGAAGTCTTTGAAAAGTATAAAAAGTAATAGCAATTGAGGATAAAAGATCTCTCACATACGTTCGAGATGACACAATACATCACATACGTTCGGGATGACATTTTCCTTGACACTTCGAGGAAGCAAAGTAATACCCCTTGTCATTCCGAGGAAGTGAAACAACGAGGAACGCATACTTATTTGTCATCCCGAAGGAGCGTTAGCGGCGAAAGATCCTTCGCTTACGCTCAGGATGACAAAGGAAAAGAGTTCGGGAGGATATTTCTCTTGTTTTTGTCATTCCGAGGAACGATAGTGACGAGGAATCTTATCCTAACAAGCAATAA
>DQYP01000142.1 GCA_011043375.1 Thermotogaceae bacterium
CCTAATACTTTGATTTTGTTAGCTAAGAGTATTGATATAAAAAGCTTATTGCTTGTTAGAATAAGATTCCTCGTCACTATCGTTCCTCGGAATGACAAAAAACAAGAAAAATGTCATCCCGAACTCTTTCCTTATTACCATCCCGAGCGAATATGACGTATTTGTCATCCCAAACGAATGTGATGCATTTGTCATCCCGAACGTATGTGAGGGATCTTTTATCCTCAATTGCTACTACTATTGCTACTACTTCTTAGCCTTTTCAAAGACTTCAATAATATTCATCTGCTATTTCCGATTTATCGTATATCATTATCACTACTAGCTAACACTATCGGCTTATTCGTTTGAATAGCTATATTTTTTGAATTTGTAATTCAGGTGAATTTTCAAAGAATCACATTATTCTCTTAAGAAAGCTCAAAAGATAGAACCCAAATAACAATAAAACTATAGTTGGTCCTGGAGGCAAGTCAAACAAATACGAAAATATTATTCCAATAACAGTGGCTGTGATGTTTATGATCAATGAATAGAAGATCATATGATCGAACTTTCTGGCATAAATCTTCGATATGGTTCCAGGTATCACCAAAAATGCGCCGACCAAGATAACCCCCGATATTTTCACAGCACTTACCACTGTAAGGGCCAAACCGATGAGTAACGTGGTCCTTATAAAAGTAATAGGTACCTTAAAAAATCTCGCTGTTTTCTCATCAGCCAAGAAATACAGGATCTCTTTTCTCATGAAGATGTAGAGTAAAATCGAAATGGAAGTTATTAAAAGTAGATAATACACATCTTCTAAGGATATCAGAAGTATATTACCAAAGAGATAGCTCATAATATCCGGTGTGTAGCCTTTTATAAAGGAAACCACAACCATTCCAAATGCCATGAAAACTGGGAGCAATATTCCAACGGCAGTATTTTCACTCGCTTCCCTTTGGCTGAGAAAACTTATCAAGAGTCCAAAAATTATCGCTGTTAGTATTGCAATGGGCTTGTAATCTAAATTCAAGAGGAAAGCAATTGCAAGGCCTGCAAAAACAGCATGTGCGGTTCCATCGCCTATAAACTCCATTCTCTTTAAAACCACAATAGGAGAATATATTGAGGTCGAAACAGCAAGCAACAATCCCGCGATAAATGCGTTCACAAGAAAATCATACGAGAAGAACTCCCTGATCAAACCTATCAACTTTTATGCTCCCTTTCATAGTGTTTTTGACCTCTTATCCATATATCGAAATCCTCTGAAAACACTTCCTGAAGATTTTCAAGAGAAATTCTCTCTCGAGGAGCCTGACAGTGCAAAGTTTTATTGAGGCACATTATTTTCTCACACTTTTGAAATATCATACCTATATCGTGGCTTATTAAGATCACCGTTAGATTTTTATCGTTTCTCAAGGTGTCTATCAATTCGTAGAATCGTGCTTTACCCATCTGATCGACACCCGCCTCGGGCTCATCCAAAATCAATATATCGGGATTATAAAGTAAAGCCCTTGCGAGCATTAACCTTTGCAACTCACCACCAGAAAGCTTTGTTATCGGTCTATCTTTCAATTTTATTATTCCAACCATTTCGAGATTTCTTTCTATTTCTTTCCAATCTTCTTTCGTGAAGAACCTGAACAAACCTCTTTTCTCATACAATCCCATACTGGCAAATTCCCTAACTAAAATGGGAATATCCCTGTTTATATCCTTCATTTGGGGAACGTAGCCTATCTTCCCTCGAACGATTACCTTTCCGGAATAATCTTTGATATCTCCAACTATTATTTTAGCAAGGGTGGTTTTTCCTGCACCATTGGGACCTATTATCCCAACAAAATCCCCGCAGAAGATTTCGAAGTTTATGTTTTTCAATATCTCAACATCGTTCTTGGAATAATTAACGTTCATTACCTCCACAATCTTTTCTTTCATTTTCTCAGAACCTTGAGGATGCCTTCAAAATTTTTCTCGAAAAGCTCTATTATGTTTTGTTCATCACATCCGAGTGGATCGAGAACTTCAAATGGAACACCTGTTTGTTTGGATATTAACTTTATTGGTTCAAGATTTTGTTGTTTTTCACCGAATATCGCTACAATATCATTTTTTTCAACGGATTTTATTATTTTCATCAATCTTCTTATAGTTGGTTCATCACCATGGCCCTCAGATACACTCACGACCTTTATTCCATATTCTTTGAAAAAGTAATAGAAACTTGGATGGTAAACCAAGACACTCTTGTTGGAATATTTTAAAAGGATATCGGAATACTTATCTTCGAGTTTCTCGAGCTCAGTTATGAGAAATTCAGAATTCCTTCTGAAATATTCACGATCATTCTCATCGAATTGACACAGTTCCTCTGTTATTCCAGGTACTATGTATTTCGTGAGAAGTTCGATACTCAACCACACATGAGGGTTAATGGGCTTTTTCTTACCGTTAAGTTTCTCTAAAACCTTCATAGGTATCAGATCACTCACTTGAAAAACATCAACTTTGGATTTCATATTCTTCAATTTCTCAACCAAGAATTCTTCGAGATTCAAACCATTCATAATGACAAGATCTGCGGAAGAAAGCATCTTTATATCGCTCACCTTTGGAGAAAAAGTATGTGGATTCACACCTGGTTTTATCAAAGTATGAACGACTGCTCTATCACCAACTATATCTTCAATTATCAAAGCATATGGTTTTATAGTAACCACTATGTTCAAAGTAAAAACCAACGAAGCAAACAAAGTCATCATAAATCCGAAAATAATAAACTTTTTCATCGACTACATTTCCCCCTCAAGCATTTTGATAGAAAGTACTCAACACCCTGTTGTAGACTTCCTTTATTGGAATGTTATTTTCAAGAGATATTTTTTTGCAATCCTCGTACTCTGGTGCAATATTGATAATCTTATCTCCACTTTTGGCTATCTTCACTCTGACTTTTCCCCATTCCGTATCCACCATTTCTACATTCCTTTTTAGAGAATACCTTTGAACCTTTTTTAAAATTCTCACTCCGAGGGTAGTTGTCTCCTTGAGAAGGATATTCACAATTTTTTCGGTTTTTTCATCAGAACAGAGTACAGTTAACACAGATCCCGGTCGATTCTTTTTCATATGAACCGGAGTCAAGAAAACATCCAAAGCACCTGCTTTAAAAATTTTTTCCATGATGGTATCGTAAAACTCTGGATTCATATCATCTATGTTTGTTTCTATCACATTGACAAAATCGGAATTCAAATTCGATTCAATGAACTGCCCAAGATTGATTCTCAAGAGATTCGGAATCTCAAGATCACGTGTGCCGGCACCATACGCAGTCTTGGTTATCAACATGTAAGGCCTCGGGCCAAAATCCTCAGAGAGTGTTGTAATGATGGCAGCACCGGTCGGTGTTGTGAGCTCTGCATCTATTCCTATCGAGTAAACAGGAACTCCCTCTAAAAGTTCCATGGTGGCAGGTGCTGGGACCGGTATCTTTCCATGAGCGCTTTTTACGAACCCTCGTCCAACGTGAATGGGAGAAGCTTTTATTCTTTCTATTCCGAGAAGTTCCATCCCTATCACGGAACCGACGATATCAACGATTGCATCTACTGCACCAACCTCATGAAAATGAACTTCTTCTATTCCCACACCATGCATTTTTGCTTCTGCTTTTGCAAGCCTTAAGAATATTTCTTTTGACTTGATTTTTATTTCGTTTGATAAATCACTTTTATCTATTATTTCATATATATCACTCAGACTTCTGTGATGGTGATGATGGTGGTGATGATGCTCATGATTATGATGCTCATGATGATGTTCTTTCAACTGGACATTCACATATGTCCCTGATATCCCATTTTTCAACACTTTCTTTGAAATTATTTCATATTCATCATCGAGTTTCAATTTCGAAAGCTCTTTTTTCAACTCTTCAATTGATAATCCTGCATCTATAAGTGCACCAAGAATCATGTTCCCACTTATACCAGAAAAGATATCGAAATACGCGTCCATATTCTACCCCTCCTTGAATATATCGATTCTGTTAACTAAAAGTGTTGGAATTTATCAAAAACCTCATTATTCTCTAAATAGGGAACACCTCCCTAACACTTTGATTCTGTTAGCTAAGAGTATTGATATAAAAAACTACTGCTTGTTAGAATAAGATTCCTCGTCACTATCGTTCCTCGGAATGACAAAAACAAAAAAATATCATTGGAACGACAAAAAAAGAAAAATGTCATCCCGAACGAATGTGATGTATTGTGTCATCCCGAACGAACGTGAGGGATCTTATTCTTAATTACTGATACTTTTCAGACTTTTCAAAGACTTCAATAATATTCATCTGCTATTTCTGATTTATCGTATATCATCACCACTACTAGTTAACACTATCGATATATCCCAATATTAATCTGAAAGTATTTTCTATAGCATCCC
>DQYP01000221.1 GCA_011043375.1 Thermotogaceae bacterium
GTAGTATTGTGGATTGATGGAAGATCCTTTAGCTTTAAACAATTTTTCAATGGGTTTTATGATCATTCCTTCAGATTTTTCCTTGGTTTTTTTGAAACTCTTCAAATCCACCCATATTTCCTCTCTCAAATTTCCCGGACTATCGGGAGGTGTTTCGACAAAATTGCTCCTCAAAAGCGGTATAAATTCATCACCTCGTTTGAATCCTATTTCTGCTATATAATTTGCGCGCGCGCTTGGAACATTGAAATAATATTTTTTAACTTCGATAGGGTCTATATCCACCTCAAAAACCCTATGGGCATTTTTCCCATTGAATATTATGTATGTAACGTCATAAACCCTGAGTGTAGCATTTTTGAATTTTTTGAGCTTTTCGATCGCTTCTTTGGAAAAATCCCAGTAAATATGAATCCAATGTGGATTAACGGGGAGACAGATCAGTTTATCTTTATTGTAGGTGTCTGGAAGATTTGGGATTCTGTTTGGTGGTTCTTCTGTTTTAATTTGAAGTAGTTGTTCTTGAGTTTCTGGCTGAGTTTCATCTTTAAATTTGCTCGATGAAGGGTAAACTCCTGATTTTCTTTCAACCTTCACGTTCCTTTTTGAACCTACTTTATTTCTAATACGTTCGATTATTTCTATTTTTTTCATATTTCTGGAAAGCTTTATTCCAAGAATGGCAGCGATCTTTCTAATTTCCGCCATTGGAGAGTTAGAACTTATGATTTCGATTATCTCATCTTTGTCAATATTCTTGAGATCTTCTTTCTTGAGTATCTCGATCAGCTCATTTTTTCTAAAACGGTAATAGTACTTTATATTCCTCTTTTTGGCTTCTTCTCTCAGCTCCTTTAAACTCATCGATTCATAATTTTTGCTTTTCAAACGTTCACCTCCTTAACAACTCGTTTCTCCAAGTCGAGAATCTTGATATTCAACTTCTCAGATACTTCCATTATTCCAACGGTTTTAGGATTATTATTCTTTGGCAGCGAGACACTTCCAGGATTTACGATGAGTATGTCGTTTACTTTTTCAATTCGATAAATATGTGTGTGACCATGCACAATGACGTTTATCTTTTCTTTTTCGGCGATCTCAATGGAAGTTTGAATATCTGGTTTATAACCGTGTGTGAGTAAGAATCTATATCCCCCGAATTTCTCAATCAAAAAATTTGGAGGGGTTATTTCCAATATATCGATATCAATATCCGCGTCACAATTTCCTTTGACGAAGTATATCTTCTCTTTCACGTTCCTTATGGATTCAGCTAATTTTAAAGGTTCATAACATTCTGGTAGTGGATTCCTGGGACCATGATATAAATAATCTCCAAGATGTATTATTTTCTCACAACCAAATTCATTGAAAATTTTCAAAGCCTTCTCCCAATTGCAAAACGATCCGTGTGTATCGCTTATCAAGCCAATTAACATGGTCTCTCCCTCCAGCGTATGAAAATTATATTTCCATTTTTCACATCGATTTTTACTTTGTTTTCCGTTGTCTCGTTACTTATACCAAAGGGCTTTCCAAACGACATCTTTGCCCTCTTCAATTTGTATTTGAATCCATCCAATGTCAATTCCCCCACATCACCACTTAGAGGAAGAATCGACCAGAGCTCTCCCTTTGAACAATGTATTTCCAGACTTTCATTTTCCAGTATTCCAATCTCGAATCTTTCCTCTATTATATGTGGTATCAACCCTTTTCTTTTCAATAGTGACATCAACTGTATTACCCCGAGTGAATGATCTATCCTGTCGCCTATTACCCCTGTGAATATTTGGATTTTTGCTCCTTGTTCTTGGGCAACCATGCTTCCCAATTCAGAATCTATCTCATCTTTCTCGGCTGGAAATTTTCTTATATCAACACCAAGTTCTCGAAAATAGTTTAGTGTAGCTATATCAAGCGAATCAAAGTCTCCAACTAAAACACTCGGTATCAATGACAAACTTTTCAGAATTTTTGCCCCACCATCTACAGCAATAATGATATCCACTCTTTCGACCAGTTTTTTTACTAATTCACGTGAAGCTCCCCCATTGGCAATTAAGAGCGCCTTTTTCCCTTGAAGATGCCAAGGATATTCCTGTACTTGTTTATCGTTCTTCGCGATATTTTTATCCCCCTTCTTTCGAGTAAAGATGCTATTTTTGAATCACTAATATCTATTTTACCATTATCTGTAACCTCAAGTATTAGATCTTTCAATTTCTCGGGTGATATCTTCACACCCTTTGAAACATTTCTAACAAAAAACCTTTTCAATTCGAATACTCCTCTATCTGTGAGTACATATTTGTCTTTAACCGCTCTACTGATCGTGGATATACTCAGGTTCAAGTTTTCTGCTACCATCTTTAAGCTCAATGGTTGGGGTTCTTCACCATAAAGGATGGTTTCTTTTTGATAATCGGCGATGAAATTTGCTATCGCCAACATGATTTTATTTCTTCGGTTCATAGCTTTCACTATTTCAAGCGCCTTTTCATATTCTTTACGAATATTCTCGTTCTTGCTTATCAGTTTTTTGTATAGTTCTACAGTAGTTAATTTCAACTTGAAGATTTCATTCAACAACACTAACACTCCGTTTCGCTGCTTCTTAATGATAATATCTGGAATGATATAGCCTTTGTATTCCTCATTTGAGAAACCACTTGCTGGACAAAACGGAACATTATTCAGCTTTTCACGTATCATTTCCAATTGGTCATGAGGTACCACTTCACCATTCAAAAGTCTCTTCAATGTCTCTGCCTCGCTTTTGGTCAAGAAAAGCGAATAATACTCTGAAAACCCTTTTGTCGCTATTCCTTTGGGACCTATCTTTTTCAATAATTCAATGGCTTTATTAACGGTTTTTAAATCCAGTTCGTAACTTTTTGCTATTTTTTCGGGAGATTCTCTCAAAAAACCATGTTCGTCCAAGAGTTCTATCAACAAATTCAAAGCCCCTTCGACTTTTGATTCTTTCAGATTCAATAGATTCACGTTTTCGTTGAGATATTCTTTCAGGGTTTTATATGAATCAAATCTTCTCTCTTCTAAATCAATCCCGAGGAGATACTCCTCGGGATTGAGAGATTCATATTCGAGAAAAACATTTTCATAGAAAAGCTCTTTAACAATTTTCGACAGTTCCCAAACTGATTTCTGTAGAAACGTGTTTGATAAATCAAGAAATTCAGTGAATATTGCTTTCGTTTCGAGACGTTGTGAATTATTCATCTTGTGTTCAAGATCCATTTATGGCACCTCTCAGATTTGATAAACGACTACGCTATTTTCCCTAATTTTCGTCCACCAATTATGTGAAAGTGTATATGATGAATTTCTTGACCCGCATCTTCACCGTTGTTTATCACCACTCTATAACCATCCGATATGTTTTCCAATTTTGCTACTTTCGTTATCACTTCAAACACTCTTGAGAAATCCTTGAAGTTATCCGCTTTTAATTCATTCAGATTCCTTATATGTTCTTTGTATATCACCAAATCGTGGACAGGAGCAACTGGATTTATATCCTTTATTACTAAAAAATCGTCATCCTCATACACTTTCGTGGATGTGATATCTCCCTTTATTATCTTGCAAAACACACAATCATCCACTTTGTACACCTCCAAGACCTTAATGGTTGGCAGCATTACCTTTTCCAATATGAAATCATGGGTAAATACCTCTGAGTTTTGTTGCACTGTACACCCTATCTATTGCAACTATGTATGCGGCCGTTCTGAAATCGGTATTGTATTGTTCCTTCACCTTTACCACATCATAAAATGCTTTTTTCATGATTCTCGCCAGTGCTCTTCGTACATCCTCTATGTCCCAGAAATACCATTGAAGATCTTGAACCCATTCGAAGTATGAAACTGTTACTCCACCAGCGTTTGCAAGGATATCTGGTACAGTTATTATTCCTTTTTCGTGCAAGATCTCATCAGCCTCGGCTGTAACTGGTCCATTGGCACCTTCTATGATTATTTTTGCCCTCACCTTATCGGCATTTTTATCTGTTATAACATTTTCAAGAGCTGCTGGAACCAAGATATCAACATCCAATTCGAGGAGTTCTTCGTTAGTTATCTTTTCACCCTTTGGGTACCCTTCAATGACTCCATGATTTTTATCTCTGTATTCAATGAGTTCTTTGATATTTAAGCCCTCAGGATCATATATTCCACCCGTTACATCACTGACTGCAACGATTTTCACATTGCATTCTTCAGAAAGTAAGAGGGCTGCAAAAGAACCAACGTTTCCAAAACCTTGAACCGCGGCTGTGATACCTTTTATGTTCTTACCGAGATAATTCATTACCTCTTCTGCAATGATCCTTATTCCTCTACCAGTTGCTTCATTTCTACCGGCTGAGCCGCCTATTTCCAATGGTTTGCCTGTAACAACACCAAGGGCAGGATA